>ONON01000092.1 GCA_900319455.1 uncultured Eubacteriales bacterium | reverse complement strand
GCCTGCGATGACGGCGGAATGGTTCTTGCGGGCTCATCTGTCAGCGGCAATTCATCAACAGCCTCCATTGTAAAGTTCAGCTCGAACGGCAAACAGCAGTGGAGCGACACGATTTCGGGCAAAGAGAGCATACAGTTTGAGGATGTTGCCGTGCTCTCCGACGGCTCCGTTATAGCGGTAGGCACAACATTCGATGATGATATTTCAAATTTCAAGGGCGAGTATTTTGCCGATTCCGGCGAAAAAGGGATGGGCGACTGCCTTATGGTCAAGTATTCACCCAAAGGCAAATTTGAGTGGGCGAAGGTTCTCGGCGGAACAAAGAGCGATTTGTTCTACAGTGTTGCCGCGTGCCCGGGCGGCGGATTTGTGGCCGGCGGCTCGGTTAAATCGGTAAACGGCGATTTCGCTTCGGTTTCAAACATTTCAAGGGCGGAACAGACCTCCGCGGTGCTTATAAAATTCGCCGACAACAACGCTTCCTCAATAGCATGGGCAAAATCAATGTCAAGCTCCAAATATGTTTGCGTTGAGGGCCTTGATGTTGCGAAAAACGGCGATGTGTTCGCAAGCATTGACGTGAAATACCCCGATTATGATTTCGCCTCAATCCCCAACAGCGATATAGGCGGCGAGAAAACTCTTATTGTCAAATACTCGCAGGGCGGCGATTATCAGTGGCAGCAGACGGTGTGCTCCTCCGCAAGGGCTTATATGCCGTCAATCATCGCGGATAACGAAGGCGGATGCGTCGCGGCGGGCTATTTTTCCGCGGCGGCTCCCACAAATGAGAACAACCTCGGCTGCCTCGGCACATTCAGCCAGGTTTACAACGCCGGCAACGCGGGCACGGCGGACGGCGCGGTGGTTGCCTTCGGCAGCGGCGGCTCGGTCAAATGGCTGACGGTGCTTCAGGGCTTTTACGCCGATTTCATAACCGATATTATTCCCACTGCCACGGGTTATGTTGTGGCGGGTTATTCCAACTCCACCAACCGTGATTTCTCCTCAATGCCGGGCGCGGGCGATTATGACGCTTTTGTCTGCGCGCTCAGCCCGTTCGGCACAAGGCAGACCATGCTTACCCTCGGCGGCAGTGACGCCGACAAAATTCAGGGCGTTTGCGCGCTGAGCGACGGCACAATAGGCTTCTGCGGCTCAACCGCGTCGGGTGACCGCAGCTTTAACGCAATGTCGCCCTCCGGTTCTTCAACATCGGCGGCTTCATTCGCGTCAAAGGCAACTCTTGTTTATTGACGGTGGGCAAAAAATTACATAAAGCAAACAGCGGGAGGCAGTCGCTTTGGCGGCTGCCTCCTCTTCTTTTTCAAAATCACGCCTGAAAACCGGCTTTTATTTGTATGATATTACATTGAAATCAATTATATAAAATGATAAACTCTTTGTAAAAGTACGGATGCCGGTATGCACCTTTGGCGTGAGCAGGAGCCGGCATTGAATTACAGTATATTAAACGGAGATGGTTGAATTGAATATTCAAGTGCTTTCAGGGGTGATGATACCGCTCATCGGCACAACACTCGGAGCGGGCATTGTTTTCTTTATGAAGGATGAAATGTCGGTAAGGCTTCGCAAAATATTAACGGGCTTCGCCGGCGGCGTAATGACAGCGGCTTCATTCTGGAGTTTGCTTGAACCCTCGCTTGAGGAGTCGGCGCACTTAGGCAGGCTGTCGTTTGTTCCCGCGGCAACAGGCTTTCTTGCCGGCATAGCGTTTTTGCTCCTTATAGATGTTCTCACGCCGCATTCACATATCAACAATCAGGATGAAGGCATTAAAAAGCAGGGGATGAGCCAAAACGCAAAGCTTTTTCTCGCGGTTACCATTCACAACATACCCGAAGGTATGGCGGCAGGCGTGGTGTTCGCGGGCTGGATGTCCGGGAAAGCGTCAATCAGCATAACATCCGCCCTTGCCCTTTCAATCGGTATCGCTATTCAGAACTTCCCGGAGGGCGGCGTTGTTTCAGCCCCGCTTCTCGCAAGCGGTATGTCAAAGGGCAAAACTTTTCTTTACGGTTTTTTGTCGGGCGTTGTGGAGCCCATAGCCGCGATTGCCACAATAGGGGCTACTGCCCTCGTTGTGCCCGTTTTGCCGTATTTTCTCGCTTTTGCGGCAGGCGCGATGATTTATGTTGTGATTGAAGAGCTCATACCCGAAATGGCGGAGGGCTCCCATTCAAATTCGGGAACAATCGCTTTTTCACTCGGTTTTGTAACAATGATGATTCTTGACGTTGCCCTCGGCTGAGGTTTTTCTCAAACGGCGAATTTATCTAATTTTACGGGTGCTTTTCATTATGAAAAAGTTGACGGCATTTTTAAAAAAGGATTTAATGCTCACCGTCTCTCTTCTTGCGGCGGCGGCAGGGCTTGTTATAACCCCTCCCGAAGCGGATTTTTTCGAGGGCATTGACTTTCGCACGCTCGGCATTCTGTTTATGATGCTGTGCGTTCTTGAGGGCTTCAAAAAGGAGAACGTTCTGCGCCCGGTTGAAAATCTCGCCTCAAAATCGGGCACGGTAACGGCGCTGTCGCTGTTTTTGATTTTCGGGGTGTTCTTTACATCAATGTTTGTGACAAACGATGTTTCACTCATAATTTTTGTGCCGCTGACAATACAGCTTTTTAAAAGCGGAGAACGCGAAAAGTACATTCTGCCCGTAATATCAATGGAGAACATCGCGGCAATAAGAGGCTCGCTTCTGACTCCGTTCGGCTCACCGCAGAATCTTTTTTTATACGGTCAGGCAAAAGGCGTGAGCTTTGCGCGGTTTGTTCTTCACATGTCGCCGCTGTGCGTTATGAGCGCGGTTCTGTTAGTGATATTTGTGCTGATACTTTACCGCAAAAACCCGAAAGAGCAAATCGTTTTCACTCACGAAAGCCCCCGTTGGGAAAAAGAACGCGGGCCGCGCAGAATAACATATATCGCGCTGTTCTTATTTGTTATGCTCGTTATCATAACAAGAACAAAGCTCTGGTGGGCGGCACTGATAATTGTCGCCGCCGCCGTGCTCATTGCCGACAGGCGGATTTTTCTGAGCGTTGATTATGTGCTTATTATAACCTTTCTGTGCTTTTTCATTTTCTCATCCTCAATTGCGGGCAACGAAAGCATAGCCGGCTTTCTCTCGGAACACGCGGCAAACCGCGAATACTGGTGGGCAATCGGGTTGAGCCAGATTATCTCAAACGTGCCCGCTTCCATTGTTCTTTACCCGTTCACAAAAAACTTCGCGGGGCTGATATACGGCGCCGACACAGCCGGGCTGTGCTCGCTTATAGGCTCGCTCGCCTCGGTGATAAACTACCGCATTTATGTTCGCGAATACCCCGGCGGGGGCAAAAAATTCATAAAGACATTCACTCTTGTTTCGTGGGCTTTTTTTGCCGCGGTTGTTATTCCCGGCTGCCTGCTTTCAAGGTGGGAATTCTATTGATATATTTCAGGAAAAGAGTAAAAAATGAGCGAAACAAAAATTTTGAAAAAATATATCGGAGACAAAAAGTTTTATAAAAACGTTCTTCGCATTTCCGTGCCCATAATGATACAAAGCGGCATAACCAATTTTGTGAGCCTGCTTGACAACATAATGGTGGGGCGCATAGGCACGGAGCAGATGAGCGGAGTTGCGATAGTCAACCAGCTGCTGTTTGTGTTTTACCTTTGCATATTCGGCGGCCTTGCCGGGGCGGGCATTTTCACCGCGCAGTATTACGGGGCGGAGGATTACAAGGGGCTTCGCGACACATTCCGCTACAAAATATGGCTCGCGGGCGTTATTCTCGCCGCGGCTGTCGCGGTGTTCTGCGGCTTCGGCAACAGGCTGGTGAGCCTTTACCTCAACGGCGGCAGTGACGGCGGAGACCTTCAGGCGGCGCTCGGCTACGCTATGGATTACCTGAAAATCAGCCTTTTGGGGCTTCCCGCATTCACCGTTGTTCAGATTTACTCAAACACCCTGCGCGAATGCGGAGAAACGGTTGTGCCCATGAGGGCGGGGGTCGCGGCTGTCGCGGTCAACCTCGTGTTCAACTATCTTCTCATCTACGGCCATTTCTTCTTCCCCGCGCTCGGGGTTAAGGGCGCGGCGGCGGCAACTGTGCTTTCACGGTTTTGCGAAATGGGCATAGTTGTTATCTGGGCGCACACGCACAGGAAAGAATGCCATTACCTCAAAGGCGTTTACAAAACGCTCGCTGTTCCTCGCCCGCTTGCTAAAAAACTGTTTGTGACGGGCTCACCCCTGCTTGTCAACGAGGCACTCTGGTCGGCGGGCATGGCGATGCTCGCGCAGTGCTACTCCGTAAGGGGGCTCAATGTTGTGGCGGGCAATAATATCTCAGGCACCGTAAGCAATGTTTTCAATGTGGTGTTTTTCGCTATGGGCGACGCCATAGCGATTATTGTAGGGCACAGCCTCGGGGCGGGGCGCCTGAAAAAAGCGAAGGATGAGGCGACAAAAATCATCGCGTTCACCGTGTTTATCGCTGCCTGTGTGGGGGTTGTTATGTTCGCGACATCTCCCCTTTTCCCGAAGATATACAACACAAATGACGAGGCAAGGCGCATAGCCACGCATTTTCTTATGGCTCAGGCGGTGTTCACCCCGCAGATAGGTCTGCTGCACGCAACCTATTTCACCCTGCGTTCGGGCGGAAAAACCTTTATAACCTTCCTTTTTGACAGCGTGTTTATGTGGGTTGTCAGCGTTCCGCTCGCGTTTGTTCTCAGCCGTTACACCGGGCTTTATGTAATATGGATTTTTGTTTTTCTTCAGATGGCGGACTGGCTCAAATGCGTAATCGGCACCGTGCTTGTCAAAAAAGAAATCTGGATAAACAACATTGTTTCTCCCGAAGCACAGAGCGCTCAGGCGGAATAAGCACGGCTCACCGCACATAACGGGAATTGTGACTTTACAGCCCCGCGTGTTATTGACAATTAAGTGTTTATGGAATACAATAAAAAGGTAATTTATGAAACGGAGTTGATGTTATTATGGAAATCAAAAAACTCAAATACTTTGCGGGCGGTCAGTGGATTACATCCAAAACAGACAAATATATGGATATCTACAACCCCAGCACGGGCGAGGTTCAGGCTCAGACGCCCTGCTGCACCGAAGAAGAGGTAAACTACGCCGTTGAATGCGCGAAAAAGGCATACCCCGCGTGGTCAGACACACCCGTGTTCAAAAGAGTTCAGATTCTCTACAAATTCAGAGAGCTGCTTGAAGAGCATATGGATGAGCTCACCGAGCTTGTGGCACGCGAACACGGCAAGGTATGGGCGGAGGCAAAGGGCGACATTCTCAAGGTTAAAGAACCCCTTGAGCTTGCCTGCGGAGCTCCCTCACTCATTATGGGCGAGAGCCTGCGCGACACTTCCTCCGGCTATGACACCACTCTTTACAGGGAGCCTCTCGGCGTTTTCGCGGGCATTATCCCGTTCAACTTCCCCGGTATGATTCCGATGGGCTGGATGACCCCGATATGCATAGCCTGCGGCAACACAATAGTTCTCAAAGCCGCCTCAATGACCCCCATGACCTGTATGCGCCTTGCCGAACTCTGGCAGGAGGCGGGCCTTCCCGACGGCGTTATCAACATTGTTACCTGCACAAGAAACGAAGCGAACATTCTGCTTGAGCACCCCGATGTCAAGGGCGTTTCATTCGTAGGCACCACAAATGTAGGCCGCCACATTTATTCAACAGCCGCGGCTTCCGGCAAACGCGTTCAGTGCCTTTGCGAGGCTAAGAACCACGCCCTCGTTCTTGAAGACGCCGCCCTTGAAAGAACCGCGAGGGGCATTATCAACTCCTCATTCGGCTGCGCGGGCGAACGCTGCATGGCTCTGCCCGTGGTTGTAGCCCAGGAGAGCATTGCGGACGAGCTTGTTTCATATATAGTCAAATTCGCGAAAGAGCTTAAAATCGGCCCCGCTTACGATAAGGAATCCAAACTCGGCCCCGTTGTCAGCGCCGCTCATAAAGAGAAGGTTATCGGCTGGATAAACAAGGGCATTGAAGAGGGCGCCACCCTTCTGCTTGACGGCAGAAACACCGTTGTTGAAGGCTATGAAAACGGCTTTTATGTCGGCCCCACAATTCTTGACAATGTAACAGAGGAAATGACCGTGGGCACAAGGGAGATTTTCGGCCCCGTGCTTTGCATAAAGAGAGTCAAGAACTTTGAAGAGGGTCTTAAAATCATGAACAACAACCCCTTCGCAAACGGCTCTGTCATATTCACACAGAGCGGCTACTACGCCCGTGAGTTCGCAAAAAGAACAGACGGCGGCATGGTCGGCGTAAATGTCGGCATCCCCGTTCCCGTAGGCATCTTCCCGTTCAACGGCCACAAGCTCTCATTCTTCGGCGACCTTCACACGCTGGGCAAAGACGGCTTCCGCTTCTACACAGAGAGCAAAACCGTTACCACCCGCTGGTTTGATGAAGAGGAAATGAAGGCAAAAGAGGTTGACACCTGGGACGGCTCCGTCGGCGGAGACTTGAAATAAGCCTTAAATTTCGCGTTTTAATATCGGATTATAACCGCGCCCGGTGAACAGTCACCGGGCGCCGCTGTTTGCAAAACCGCCGCCCGGCAGTACCGCCCTTTTATTAAAATAACCGCCGCTTTTTCCTTTACAATTTAATTTTTATATATTATAATATCAATTTGTAATATGTTTTTGGAGGCACAGTATGGAATACAAATTCTCTGAGGGTCTCGCGTCACTCAAACCCTCAATTATCCGTGAAATACTTAAAGAAACAGGCGGGTCAAGCACAATCCCCTTCGCGGCGGGCAACCCCGCTCCCGACGCTTTTCCCGTTGATGATGTTAAAGAAATAGTAGGCGAGCTGTTTGAGAACAATCCCATTCTCGCCCTGCAGTACGGCGTAACAGACGGCTTCGCTCCCCTTGTGGGCGAGCTTGAGAAGCTCTGCCGCGAGCGCTACAATGTTATGAGCGCGGATGACAGTGTTATTGTCACATCGGGCGCGCAGCAGGTTATGAGCCTTCTCTCACACACCCTTCTCAACCACGGAGACACCGTTATTTGCGAGGAGCCCGCGTTTATAGGCGCACTCAACTGCTTCCGCTCTTTCGGCGCGAAGCTCGTCGGAGTTCCGCTTGAGGCAGACGGTATGAATATTGACGCGCTTGAGCAGGCGCTTAAAAACAACCCCGGGGCGAAATTTATCTACACAATCCCCAATTTCCAGAACCCCGCCGGCTCAACCACCTCTTTTGAAAAGAGGAAGGCGATTTATGAGCTTGCGAAAAAATACGGCGTGGTTATTCTTGAAGACAATCCCTACGGCGAAACAAGAGTGGCGGGCGAGGATATTCCCGCCATCAAAACAATGGATGACTGCGGGCTTGTGGTTTATTCCGGCTCGTTCTCAAAAATCGTCGCTCCCGGCATACGCGTAGGCTATGTTTGCGCGAACAGGGCTCTTATAGCGAAGATGACCGTTGTCAAGCAGACTCAGGATGTTCACACGCCGATTATGTCGCAATATATTGTTTACAAGTGGCTTCACGATTATGATTATGAGGCGCATATTGCCAAAATCAAGAGCATATACCGCAGAAAACTCAACCTTATGTGCGACCTTATAGATGAGGAACTCGGCGATTATGTTGAATATGTACGCCCCGAGGGCGGCCTGTTTGTCTGGTGCAAGTTAGCCGACAGGTTCAATATGCTCACATTCGTCAAAAAAGCCTCCGCCGCGGGCGTGGCAATCGTACCGGGCAACGCGTTCCTCTGCGATGAAACAGCTTCAAGCCATTATGTTCGCCTTAATTTCTCTACACCCTCCGATGAAGGCATTGTTAAGGGCGTGAAGATTTTAGGTGAAGTTGCGAGAAATTACTGATTAACGGAGAATATATATGGAAAACACCGCACCCGTTCGTAAAAAAAGAGTGCTGAGCCTTATTCAGCCCACTTCAGTGCCCACAATAGGCAACTATTTCGGCGCGCTCAAAAACTGGAAAAATATGAGTGAGGAGTATGACTGCATCTACGGGGTAGCCGACCTTCACGCCCTCACCGTTCACCCCGAGCCGGCACTTTTGCGCAAACAGTCGCAGGAGATGTTCGCCCTTATGCTCGCGATAGGCCTTGACCCCGAAAAGAGCATTGTTTTTTTCCAGAGCCATGTTCACACTCACAGCGAGCTTGCCTGGATTTTAAACTGCTACACCCAGTACGGCGAGGCTTCGAGAATGACCCAGTTTAAAGACAAATCGCAAAAACACGCCGACAATGTCAATGTGGGGCTGTTTGATTACCCCGTGCTTATGGCGGCGGATATTCTTATCTATCAGGCGGATTTCGTGCCTGTGGGAGCCGACCAGAAACAGCACCTTGAGCTGGCGAGAGATATAGCGGACCGCTTCAACACAAGGCACGGCAGCACATTCACCCTGCCGGAGCCGTTTATAGGCAAGGTGGGCGCGAAAATCGCCAGCCTTCAGGACCCGACCCAGAAAATGTCAAAATCCGACACAAACCCGAGAGCTTCCGTTTCGTTGCTTGACCCGCCCGACGCGATAGTTAAAAAATTCAAATCCGCCGTTACCGACAGCGAGGCCTGCGTGCGCTATGCCGAGGGCAAAGACGGCATAAACAACCTTATGTCGATTTATTCCTGCTGCACGGGCAAAGGGTTTGATGAGATTGAAAAAGAGTTTGACGGCAAAGGCTACGGCGATTTCAAGCTCGCGGTGGCGCAGGCTGTTGTTGACGAGTTTAAGCCCGTTCAGGAGGAATACGCGAAACTCATAAATGACAAAGCCTATCTCAACGAGTGCGCGAAAAAGGGCGCCGAGGCAGCCCTTAAACTCACATACAGAACCCTCTCAAAGGTGCAGAAAAAGGTCGGACTGTATCAGTTATAATTGCTGATTTGCATATTTTTTGGCGGTTATGCCGATTTTTTGAATAATAATACACTTTTGCTTGACTTAGCGTATAAATGTTGTATAATCATTGCATAAAATAAATATCCGGAGGAATACTGAAATGAAAGAAATCAAAAAAGTTGTTCTCGCTTATTCCGGCGGGCTTGACACATCTATAATAATCCCGTGGTTAAAAGAGAATTACAACAACTGCGAGGTTATAGCCGTTTCGGGCGATGTAGGTCAGGGCACCGAGCTTGACGGCCTTGAGGAAAAGGCAATCAAAACAGGCGCTTCCAAGCTCTACATTATGGACCTCAAAGACGAGTTTGTAAAAGATTACATCTTCCCCACCCTTAAAGCGGGCGCGGTTTATGAGAACGATTATCTTTTAGGCACATCCTTCGCGCGCCCCCTTATCGCGATGAGACTTGTTGAAATCGCCAAAAAAGAAGGCGCCGACGCCATCTGCCACGGCTGCACCGGCAAGGGCAACGATCAGGTGCGTTTTGAGCTTGCCATCAAGGCTTTTGCGCCCGATATGCAGATTATCGCCCCGTGGAGAATCTGGAACATAAAGAGCCGCGAGGAAGAAATAGAATACGCGGAGGCTCACAATATTCCTCTTAAAATAAACCGCGAAACAAACTATTCAAAAGACAAAAACCTCTGGCACCTTTCGCACGAGGGTCTTGACCTTGAAGACCCGGCAAACGAGCCTCAGTACAACAAACCCGGTTTTCTTGAAATCGGCAAATCGCCCGAACAGGCCCCCGACAAGCCCACTTATGTAAAAATTCATTTTGAGAAGGGCATTCCCACCGCGGTTGACGGCAAAGAGATGGGCGGAGTGGAACTTGTTGAGTACCTTAACAAAATCGGCGGCGAAAACGGCATAGGTCTTTGCGACCTTGTTGAAAACCGCCTTGTGGGTATGAAGTCAAGGGGCGTTTACGAAAACCCCGCCGGCTCAATCCTTTACAGAGCGCATCAGGTGCTTGAGACAATCTGCCTTGACAGAGACACAGCCCACTACAAAGCGCTTGTGGCTCAGCGTTTTGCGGAGCTTGTTTATTTCGGCCAGTGGTTCACACCCCTTCGCGAGGCTCTCTCCGCCTTTGTTGACAAAACACAGGAAACGGTAACCGGCGATGTTACGCTCAAGCTCTACAAGGGCAATATGATAAACGCCGGGGTTACCTCGCCCTACACCCTTTACAGCGAGGCGTTCGCCACATTTGATGAGGATGAGGTTTACAATCAGAAGGATTCCGCGGGCTTCATCAACCTGTTCGGCCTTCCCATCAAGGTAAAGGCCATTCTCGACGCCGAGAGAGAAGGCAAATAATAAACAGCAAAAACAAAAGAGCCGTTGCGGCGGCTCTTTTTCACTATTTATAAAAGGAACGGAATTGCTATGAAATTATGGGCAGGGCGCTTCTCAAAGGAAGCCGACAAAAAAACCAACGATTTCAACTCCTCCATAGCCACCGACTCGCGTATGTTTGAGGAGGATATTAACGGCAGCATAGCCCACGCGACAATGCTGGCGGCTCAGGGCATAATCTCAAAAGAAGACGGAGCGGCAATATGTGAAGGTCTGGAACAGATAAAGCGGGATATTATAAGCGGCGAACTGCTTATTGACCCGAACGCCGAGGATATTCACACCTTTGTTGAGGCAACTCTCACACAGCGTATAGGTCAGGCGGGCAAACGCCTTCACACAGGGCGCAGCCGCAATGATCAGGTAGCGGTGGATGTTCGCCTTACTCTGCGTAAGGAATGTGACGCGCTTTACGCTCTTGTAAAAGGGCTTATCGCCTCGCTTCAAGGCAAGGCGGATGAATACAAAGGCGCGATTATGCCCGGCTACACACACCTTCAGCGCGCTCAGCCCATAACATTCGCAACACATCTCGGCGCTTATGTTGAAATGCTCACAAGAGACCTGGGCAGGCTTGAAGACGCGAAAAAAAGAATGAATGTCTCGCCTTTGGGCAGCGGCGCTCTCGCCGGCACAACCTACCCGATTGACCGCGCCATGACAGCGGAGCTTCTGGGTTTTGACGGCTATATGAAAAACACGCTTGACGGCGTATCGGACCGTGATTTCTGCATTGAGCTCGCGTCCGCCCTCTCGATTATTATGGTGCATCTCTCACGCCTTTCGGAGGAGATTGTGCTGTGGTGTTCGTGGGAGTTCAAATTTGTTGAGCTTGACGACGCCTTTTCAACCGGCTCAAGCATAATGCCGCAAAAGAAAAATCCCGACATCACCGAGCTTGTAAGAGGCAAATCGGGCAGGGTTTTCGGCGACCTTATAACCCTTCTGACCGTTATGAAAGGGCTTCCCCTCGCTTACAACAAAGATATGCAGGAAGACAAAGACGCGATTTTTGACGCCTTTGACACGGTGAAAATCTGCGTTGACACCCTTATTCCGATGATTGACACCATGCGCGTTATTCCCGAAAATATGAGAAAAGCCGCGGCGGGCGGGTTTATCAACGCCACAGACTGCGCCGACTACCTTGTTTCAAAAGGCCTGCCTTTCAGGGACGCCTACAAGGCTACGGGCGAAATTGTCGCGCTGTGCATAAAATCGGGCGAGACGCTCGAAAGCCTGCCGCTTGAAAAATACAAAGAGGTGTGTGACCTGTTTGACAGCGGCGTTTATGAGGCGATAAAGCTTGAAAACTGCGTTAATCGCAGGGGTATGTGATATGCGCCTGCTTGTTTTTTCGGATTCTCACGGCAGGGTGAGCCCTATGCGCGAAGCCCTTGAAAAGCACCCGGAGGCGGATGCCGTGGTTCACCTGGGCGACTGCGAGAGAGACACGGGCTATATTGAGGATTTAGTGGGAAGCAGACCGTTTTACAGGGTTTGCGGCAACTGCGATTTTATGCCTGAGTTCCCTTTAAATGAGCTTATAAAAGCCGGAAATACAGGCGTTCTCTGCACCCACGGCCACCTTGAAAAAGTCAAGCACGGCACCCTGCTGCTCGAAGAAAAGGTCAGGCGAATGGGCTTTCAGTTGGCGCTCTACGGTCACACCCACATTCCCGATTGCAGTTACAGCGACGGGGTTTATCTGTTCAACCCGGGCGCGGCGCAGAACGGCAGATACGGTATAGTCGATATAACCGAAAAAGGGATTATGTGCATTAACGCGGAGATATAAAGTAATTGAATAACAGCAAAAAGGAACGCTTTGAGGCATTACTGTTTTACGAGTGACTGCCCTTTCGGCGTTCCTTTAATATTATGCGGTATTTTGATTATTTCTCAAACTCCACCACTCTGTTCTCTTTGGCGGAGAGGAACAGGGCGTCAACAAGTTTGAGCAGCCTTCTCTGCTGGTCATGGGTTACAATCTGTGTTGCCTTGCCTTCGAGCGTGTCAAAAATGTTTGCGTAATACTCGCTCCAATCCGCGTTGAGGCGGGGCAGGGGATAGCGCTTTATTGTCTCATCGGTGCGGGGCGCCATTGTTTTTGTTATGCCCGCGCCTGCCTGAATGGGCACGGCGTCTCTGTTCTCCCAGTCGGAAACCTTGACAATCTCGCCGTCATAGTTCCAGTTGTTAATAACAGCGGAGCCGTTTTCGCCCAGAACATACCAAAGCGGCAGTTCAATAAAATTGCTTGTTGTAACCTCAACATAGAACGAAAGCCCGTCATCGAAAACAAGAGTAGCCCTGAAGCCGTCGTCGCAGTTTTCGTTTGTGATGTATGTCAGCTCATTGTAAACGCTGACCAGCTTATGCGGGTAAGTCATCTGCAAAACCTGATCAAGCAGGTGAATGCCCCAGTCGAGCACCATTCCGCCGCCGTGTTCTTTTTGATTGCGCCAGTCGCCCGGCACTCCTCTGGAACCCTGAACCCTGTGCTCAATGCGGAATACCCTGCCAAGGGTGTTGTCATCAATGAGTTTGCGCACAATGAGGTAATCCTCATCCCAGCGCCTGTTCTGGTGGGTGGTGAAAAGCCTGTTGTTCTTTTTCGCCGCCGCGACCATTTCCTCATAGTCGGGAACGCTGAGCGTAACCGGCTTTTCGGAGATTACGTTTTTACCCGCGTTGAGAGCGTCAATCGCTATCTCTTTGTGAACATCGTTGGGTGTCGCTATTGTAACAAGGTCAATTCTTTCATCCGCGAGAAGCTCCTCGCGGCTTGAGTAGGCGTGAATGCCTTTTTTGCGCGCGCGTTCAGCCGCGTCGGGGCTTATGTCGTATATTCCGAGCACCTCAGCCCTGTCAGAGAATTTTTCGAGCATCTGGTTTATGTGCCAGCCGCCCATTCCGCCGTAGCCTATAACGGCGAAGCCGAATTTTCCGTTAACCATATTATTGCCTTAACGGCGCCGCGCTTTGACGGCGCCGCCCTTTTTTTCAGAATTTAATGTTTATGCCCACCACATTTCGGCGGGGTTTTCTTTTATGAGAACGCCTTTGAGGAACTCAACCGCTTTTTCAAGGCCTTCGTTCTGGCTCATAAGCGAATCCTCGTGCTCAATGCTCAGCGCGTAGTCATAGCCGACCATACGCAGGTTTGATATAATGTCTTTCCAGTAGGAATAATCGTTGCCGTAGCCGAGCGAGCGGAAAATCCACGAACGGTTGATTTCATCCGAATAGGGCTTGGTGTCAAGCACGCCGTTTACGGCAGTGTTGTATTTGTCAACCTTTGTGTCTTTCGCGTGGAAGTGGAATATCGCGTCGCCGAGAGCGCGTATTACCGCGACGGGCTCCATACCCTGCCAGATAAGGTGGCTGGGGTCAAGGTTAGCGCCGATTTCGGGGCCTACCGCGTTGCGGATTTTAAGCATACTCTCCGTGTTGTAAACGCAGAAACCGGGGTGAAGCTCAAACGCGATTTTGTCAACGCCGTGATTTTTCGCGAAAGCAACCGTGTTTTTCCAGTAGGGGATAAGCACCTCGTTCCACTGCCAGTTGAGAATTTCGCCGAAATCATCGGGCCAGGGGCAGGTAACCCAGTTGGGGTATTTCGCGCCCTCATAATCGCCGGGGCAGCCGGAAAATGTGTTTATCTGATGTATGCCGAGCTTTTCCGCCAGCAGAATTGTCTGACGGATTGTGCGGTCAAACTCCGCGGCAATCTGTTTGTTGGGGTGTACGGGGTTGCCGTGGCAGGAAAGGGCGCTTATCTCAACATCGTAATTTTTGACAAGAGCCTTGAAATCCTCGAGCTTAGCGCTGTTTTCGAGCAGCTCGTCGGGGTTGGCGTGCGCGTTGCCGGGGTAGCCGCCGCAGCCGATTTCAACCATTTCTATGCCGAGTGATTTAAAATATTTGAGTGCCTCCTCAAAGGGCAGGTTTGAAAGAAGAGTTGTAAAAACGCCTAATTTCACGGTATGCCTCCTCAGATGATTGATTTAAGATATTTAATGCTTCTTTCTATATCGCTTATTCCGTCGGGAACGGGGTTGTCGTTTTCAACAACAAGCCACTCAATGCCGGAATCCTTCGCCGCTTTCAAAACAAGCGGAATGTCGTTTGTGCCCTCGCCCAGGGCAACGGGTTTGCCGTCAACTCCGTCTTTGAGGTGCAGGGTTGAGATTCTGTCTTTATTCTCTGTTATGAGCTTGTAATTGTCAGCCCCCGCGTAGTAGCTCCAGTAGGTGTCTATCTGCAGGTGGCAGTAGCTTTTGAGCACATCTATGGGCAAAGTGCCGTTTTCGAGAGGTTTGAACTCCTCGCAGTGGTTGTGGTAGTAAACATTCATACCCCTTTTGCCGAGAATTTCATCCGCCTTGCCGAGAACGCTGCCGGTTGCCTCGCACTCCTCAAGTGTTGAGTGGGGAGCGCCGCCCACGCCTATCTGAGGCGTGCCGAGAGTTTTCGCGAAGGTGTAAGTGGCTTCAAGGTTTTCATCTTTAAAATCGTCAAGGCCGAGATGGCTGCCCACGCACACAAGCCCGGTTTCGTCAAGCCTTGCTCTGAGAGTTTCGGCGTCAACGCCGTAATAGCCCGCGAACTCAACGCCGTCATAGCCGAGCTCCTTAACCCTGCCGAGCAGGCGGAGAAGGTCATCGCCGGATTTTATGCAATCGCGTATCGAATAAAGCTGAACGGCAATCTTCATTTTGTAATCCTCCCTCAGTCGTTGTTGATGTAAACGGGTTTGCCGCTTGCGGCGGATTCGTAAATCGCTTCGAGAATCTGGGTTACAACCATAGCCTGTTCGGGCTTTGTTCTGACGGGTTTGTCATTCATTACCGCGTCATAGAAGGCGCGGCACTCAAGGTCGGAGGGGTCGCTGCTTGAGCCTTCAAAGAAAGCTACTCCGCCCGCGTCAAAGCTCGGTGTTTCAATTACCTGCCTGCCGTTGCGGATATAATTGAGGCGAAGGTCGTGAAGCATATCGGCACCGCCGTTTACGCCGCAGATTAATGTGCTTGCCTCGCACGGGTCGGCAATGTTGAGCGCCCAGCTGCTCTCTACGCTGACGGTAGCGCCGTTTTCCATAACAACAAAGCCGAAGGCCGAATCCTCAACGGTGTATTTTTCGGGGTCCCAGTCGCCCCAGGCGTTGCCCGCGTTTTTCTGATCGCCGAGTTTTTTGTATTTTGTGCCCACAACCATTTTGGGCTTGTAGTTGTTCATAAGCCAGAGGGTGAGGTCAAGGGCGTGAGTGCCTATGTCGATAAGCGGACCGCCGCCCTGCTCATATTCATTAAGGAAAACGCCCCAGGTGGGAACGGCTCTGCGCCTTAACGCGAGCGCTCTTGCGTAATAGATTTCGCCGAACATACCGTCTTCACAGCACTGCTTGAGGTAAAGGGAGTCGCCTCTCCAGCGGGACTGGTAGCCTATGGTGAGCTTTTTGCCCGTGCGCACGCTCGCCTCATACATAGCCTTTGCCTCGGCGTATGTTTTCGCCATCGGCTTTTCGCACATTACGTGTTTGCCGGCTTCAAGGGCGTCAATGGTAATAAAACTGTGTGAGCGGTTGGGCGTGCAGACATGAACGGTAACAATGCTTTCATCGGCGAGAAGCTCTTTGTAATCGGTGTAAACCTTCGCGCCCTCAACGCCGAATTTTTTTGCGGCTTTCTGCGCTCTTTCCTCAATAATGTCACAGAAAGCGACAAGTTCAACCTCATTGATTTTTGAGAGGGCGGGCATGTGTTTGCCGTTTGCTATGCCGCCGCAGCCGATAATACCTACCTTGAGTTTTTCCATAGCGTTATCTCCTTATTTTTTCGGGATTAACCCGTAATTTACTCAGCTTTGATGTTTTCAAGAACGAAAATATTGCCTGTTTCGGATTTGAAACTGTAGTTTTCGCCCTTTTCTTTGTTTGTGAGCCTGTTCACGGTTTTGCCGCCTGTGGAGGTTTTTAAGGAACCAGCGGGCGTGTCGGCGGGGAGCTGTGCCGTTATGATGCCGTCAACCGTTTCAATGTCAATATCCTGAGGAATACAGTCGGAGGTTATGCTGACATTGCCTGACACGGACGAAATGTCATAATCCTCAACTTTACCTATTACGGTGATGCCTCCCGTTACGCTCTCAAGCTCCGTCTCATCGTCAATAACGCAGGCGACAACCGAAATTGAGCCGCTGTCGGTTTCAATATCCGCTCTTGAGGCTTTGAGCATACGCAACCCCGCGTTTGCCGTTTTTGTTCTTATCTCAATTTCTTTGAAGTTGTAATCCGACGGCACAATTACGCGCAGGCTTTTTTCACCCGCCTCTTTGCCCGGCTTCGCGGGTTTTATATAAAGCACGGAGCCTATAATACGCGTGGCAAGAGCAACCCCGGCGCCGTCGTTTTCTTTAACGGTTATTTCTTTTGCTTTTTTATTGCCGATTACCATTACATTGCCGCGGGGCCATTCAATATCTATTTTGTAAATTTCATCCGTTATCGCGGCGGGGCCTTCGGTATAGGCGCCGGATGACAGTCTGTCAGCCGCGGAGCATCCGCCGAAAACAAGGCATACGGCCAGCAAAGCCGAAATCGCAACAACAATTCTTTTCATACCGCCGCCTCTCAGCCGAGCATTTCGGCGAATGAGGCAAGAGCCTCCGGAATGTTGATCTGCTGGGGGCACACCGCCGCGCAGCTTCCGCAGCCTATGCAGGCGGAGGGCTGTTTGTCCGCGGGGAGCGACATAAGAGCCATCGGCGCTATAAAACCGCCGTCGGAATAAAAATGCTCGTTATAAAGACTGAGCAGGAAGGGGATGTCAAGCTCCATGGGGCAGTGGGAGGTGCAGTATCTGCAGGCTGTGCAGGGCACCGTTTTGGGGTTGACCATATCGCGCGCTATGCCGAGAAGGGTTTTCATCTCGTTTTCGGCAAGCGGCTTTTTCTCACTGAATATTTCAATGTTCTGCTTTAACTGCTCAAAATCCGACATTCCCGAAAGAATAACGGCGGCGTCAATGCTCTGCAAAAAGCGGAACGCCCAGGCAACGGTGCTCTCATCGGGGCGCAGGTCTTTAAGCTTTGCCTCATAATGCGCGTCAAGTTTCGCGAGCTTGCCGCCGCGCACAGGCTCCATTACAAACACGGGCAGGCCGTAGCTTTTAACAAGCTCAACCTTTTTGACCGCGTTCTGAAACTCCCAGTCAATGTAGTTTATCTGAAGCTGGCAGAACTCCATATCGGCACCGTAAGCCTTTAAAAAGCGCTCAATAACCTCATAACTGCCGTGAGCGGAAAAACCGAGATGCTTTATTCTTCCGTTCTTTTTCTGCTTTATGAGGTAGTCGAAAATGCCGTATTCCGGGTTGAGATACCCGTCAATATTCATCTCACACACATTGTGAAAAAGGTAAAAATCAAAATACTCAACCTTGCATTTTTCAAGCTGTTTCTCAAATATCTCCTCCACCTTATCCATATTGGAAAGGTCATAGCCGGGGAATTTTGAGGCGAGATAAAAGCTTTCTCTCGGGTATTTCGCGAGCGTTGCGCCAATGACGGTTTCACTGTTGCCCGAATGATAGCCCCAGGCTGTGTCATAGTAGTTTATGCCGTTTTGCATGGCGTACTCAACCATCTTCTCAACAGCGGCGGTGTCGGGCCTGGAATCGTCGCCGTCAATAACCGGCAGGCGCATACAGCCGAGGCCGAGAGCCGAAAGTTCAATGTTCTGAAATTTGTTGTAATACATACTTCACCTTTATTTTTAATAATTTATATACAATACGATTTCAATATAGCATATTGATTTTTAAAAATCAATAATGAAAACCGCAATATTTTGTGTTTTTGCGGTGATTATTCCGCAACGGTTAAAACCGCGCCCGGCAAAACAAAACCGGAGGCGGGTCACCTCCGGTTCAAGCTGTGCTTTTTAAAGGCTTACGGTCCATCCGTTTTTGAAATTGCCCCTGTGAAAATATGTAACGGTTTTCGCGCGGGTGTCAAAAATCGCCGTCCACTGCGTGTTGTAATCCGCAACATTTTTCTGTGCCGCCAGAGCCATTGTGTCACGAAGCTCCGCGGGGGTCATTTCGCTGTTTTCATCATAACACGCCATAATGTTTTCATACCGTGTTACCGATTTTTGCGAGCCGACGCCGTATTTCGGGCCGGGCGTTACATAAAAATTTGTTAAAGCACGGGTTTCGGTAACATACATTTTGTTGCCTATATACTCAACAGCGACACTGTAACCGCTTTTGTCCGCTATGGCGTAGTGAACCGTGTAGCCGAATGACGCGTGCAAATCGTATGAACGCAGAAGCTCAACCGCCTGTTTCGCGCTCGCGGCGCGGTCGAGAATGAGCCTTATTGCCGTTGATGTTGTCAGGTCGGGTTTGCCGCTGTTCTGATTTATTGAAGCGCCGCTGTCATAAACCATATTGACAGAAACGCAAACGCCCGCCTCGTTCATTCCGTCAAGCGGAGCGTACAGCGCGCAAAAGCGCAGAACATCGTCGGAGAGCTCAAAATCCGAGCCGGAGGTCACAAAATCCGTGTTGACGGTTGAAACGGAGCGGTAGCCTTTTGACGGGCGGCAAACAACTATCATACCGTTGCACCTGTGCCAGTCAAAATTTCTGCCGAAAAGGTAACCGCCGTTTTCATTCTCAACGCAAAGGGTCGAGCAGCCGCCTTTTATGCCTTTGAAAAGCAGACCCGCTTTGCCGCCGAGCACCTGACGCACAAGAAAATCCGTAAGACCTTTGTCGCTTGACGCCCCTCCGCCCGAAAGAAAATCCGAAAGCCCGTCGTCACCCGAAAACTCGGCGACGGTGAGCCCCTGAGCCAGTGTGCGTATGCTTTGCGACGGTGTGATTTTAACTGCGTTTATCGGAGACACGGCTTTTTCGGTTGTTGTTTCGGCGGTTGTTTCTTCGTGTGTTGTTTCGGGGGCGGTTGTTGTTGCCGCCGATGTCGCGGCGGATACCGTCTGAGATGACGCGGCTGCCGTTGACGCTGTTGTTGAAACGGCTGTGTCACTGCCGGAACAGCCCGCGAAAATCAGAATAAGACCCGTGAGCAAAAGGCAGAATACGCGTTTTTTCATACTCTCACCTCCGGAAAAGCGGCGTTAAAAATCAAAATATTTTTCTCTGTGTTTCTGAACCCTGCCGCCGATGAGTTTAAGCACTTCAAGAGCCTCCGCCTTTTCCGAGGCGGTGCCGGTGGCGTACTGTTTCATCATTCTGCCCTCTTCTTTGCAAACCTCATCATGAAGGGGGAAGTAGTATTTAAGCAGGAAGGTCGCGTATTTTGAAAGCCTGAAATCGCCCACAAGGCGGAAGTTCTCATCTATTGTGTCAATGGCGACGCTGTAGCGCTCCTTAATGGATTTAATCAGCGCTTTGCGCTCGTTTTCGGGCGAGAAAACAAGGGTGGAGCAAATAAACGCGTTCCGGTTGTGCGGGTTGGAGGAGTGGCTGTCGGTGCTGCCTACTATGGGATAATCAAAACCGTTTGCCCTGTCCTCATAGTATTTGAGGGTCTGAAAACCGTTCTGCTCATAGTAGTTTTCACCGCCGAGCACCTCAAAGGCGTCAAACCAGCCTTTTTCGGTAACATATCTCCAGAAAACCTCCGGCACATGGTAAACATCGCTTATCCAGGTGGGGTGAGGGAAGATGCCCAGACCGTTTGCCTTGCGTATTTCATCATATATCCACTTGAACACCGCAACGGGAACGGGGTCAAGCCCTTCGGGCAGGCCGTCAAGCTCATCCGCGAGAGCCTGCATTTTGTTTTCCCACTCTTCAAGCGGCATATATTCGGGGCATTCGCCGTAAAGCGAGCGGAATTTTTTATCCGTGCCCTTTTCCTCAACGGCGGGGCCGTCGGTCAGGGCGTTTATTGAATACTCGCCGCCGAAATTAACGGTGTGAAAGTCGCTTTCCGCCCCGTGAACGGGGGGCATATGAACCTCCTCGCCGGGGATAATCGCGAGCCCGCAGGGAACATCTTTATAAAAATCAATCGCCTCAAGCGACGGGTAGTAGCGGTTATGATCCGAAACAACCATGAAATCGAGGCCGTGCTTTCTGTAATTGGCGCACACAACGGCGGGGCACTGGCTGCCGTCGGAGCGGATTGTGTGCATATGCAGGTCGCCGCGCAGGGGGTATCTGCCCGCGAGGTCGTCATCCACGCAATAGACGGGGAACTGAATAATCCTTCTGCCGTCATCATTGAGAAAACGCAGAAAATACATCTGCTCTTTGGTGAAGGTGTGCTCAAACTCAAACCCGCCTTCGCCGCCGCACAAAACGGAAAGCTCTTTATAATCGCCGGACGCGGGGTAGTCATAAGGCTTGCCGCCCTCAAGGGCGCAAACAAGCATTTTATAGGTTTTGCCCGGCTCAAAAACGGGCCTTGCCCCGAGCGGGCGGATATGGATTTTTGCGGGTTTGTTTTTTACAAACACTTTGGGAAAAACATCATAGTTAAGCAAATTCTCATCTGTCTGAAATCCGTTGAAAGGCATAGCGGCTCCTCCCTGAAAACATTTGATTTAATCTGATTTAACAGATACATTTATTATATCAATCCCGCTGCCGGCAGTCAATGCGAAAAAAGCGCAATCCGGCAAAAATAAAACCGGCGCGGTTATAAAAGCAGCGCCGGAAATGAATGTTTTTATTCGATTTTATAAAGAACAAGACCGCCGCGCCTTTCATAACCGGTGTTCCACAGCCCGCTGAAATCCAGCCACTCATAAGCGCTGTAGGTTACGGCTTTAACCTCAAAAGAGCTTTGCGTCTCGTTATACCCGTTAATCAGAAACCAGTGCCACACATAATCTTTAAATCTTTTGTCACGGTGGTTGAGCACAAGTGCCGGCACGGGGTAACCGCCGTCAATCTGCCTTATAACCGCCCGCTTCGCCTTCTCATAAGGCTCCGTGCCGTCAAGGTGAGCCATTGTAAGGCGCGTTTCGCCGCGGTCGCCGAGATACCGGGCGTAACCCTCGGTATATATTTCAAGGCGGTCAATTCCCGACATGCGAGGTGAGAGATAAGGCCGCATTTTATAGGCGAAATCAATGTAGTCATCCTTTGTCAGCGCGCTGACATTTTCGGGCGCGATTTTTGTAAGCCCGCGGTGCAGCGCGAAATAAACGCTGCTGTCGCAAGCTGTCTCCGCCCCGCAGCCGCCTATGCGCATCATAAAGGTAGGGAACCAGTCCTGATTGCCGCCGTAGGAGGTGCCTATATTGAAATGCCGCAGTTCACGCTTCACCGTCAGTTCTCCTTTTTGTTGCCGGGTATTTTCTTTCGCGAATAAGCGCAGGAGTTCCGCTTTGCTTTAACGCGAAAATTATTTTTCGGCGGCGGTTCTGAAAGCGGCTTCAAAACGGCGCTTGATTTCATCGTAACCGTCCGAAGGGCTGCACTCATACAGCTTTTCGCCGCCGAGGAAAACGCAGGGCACATAGTAATAGTTGTATTTTTCGGCAATTTCGGGGTTGCGGGATTCCTCAATCCACTCCGCTTCAACATTTTCAAAATCCGGGTTTTCCGCCTTCAGTTCTTTTACCGCGTCAGCCGCCTTGCGGCAGTACGGGCAGTTTTCCAGATAAAATATGGTAAGTTTTCTCATTTGCCGTTCCTTTCAATCCATGCCATAAGCAGGTTTATTATTTTTTGCTGTTGGGCTTCGGTGAGTTCCTTGTGCATCGGAACCTTATACCATTTGTTCAGGCAGCCGCGGCAGCAGCAGGCGGTCGCGTGCATAGCCTTGAAAACGGGATGCCCGTGCATCGGGGTTTGTTTTCCGTCATTCAAAGGCTCGGCGGGGGCGAGCTTCTGTTTTACAAAATCCCGCGCGTGGCCGCGTATTACGGCGGCGCCTTTTTCTTCAAGATACCGCCGTTCTTTTTCCGTCAGATGAAAACCGGAACGGAATTTTGATTTTTCAAGTTTGTCAAGCGCTTCGTCAATTGTTTGCATGGTTTTTAAGAAATAATGTAAAAGAGGTACTTTTGTTTTCGGTTATATTTGAATTATATCACACATACACCGCGTATTTCAATAAGTTAAAACAGGCGGCGGGCGAAAAACGGAGTTTTTATTATACCTTCTTGACATATACACATAACGCGGGTATAATATAAGCGATGATAAAAAGTTTTGCGGATAAGGAAACCGAAAAGATTTACAATCAGGTTTTCTCAAAAAAGCTTCCGGAATCAATTCAAAAAGTTGCGTTACGCAAACTGATTATGATTGACAATGCAGGAGATTTGGAGGATCTCCGTGTTCCGCCCAACAACAGGCTTGAAGCGCTTTCAGGCAAACGGAAGGGGCAATACAGCATTCGTATAAATGATCAGTACAGAATTTGCTTTGAGTATTCCGGAAATGATTTTTACAATGTTGAAATTGTCGATTACCACTGAAAGGAGAGTGCTGTATGAACAGAACAATTGAAACACCTGCCGTCGGTGAGATACTTCGCGAAGAGTTTATGGAACCTCTCGGCATTTCCGCGTACAGGCTTGCGAAAGAAATCGGCGTTCCCACTTCGAGAATACAGGATATTCTTCACGACCGCAGAAAGATTACCGCGGAAACCTCGCTGCGTCTCGCAAAATATTTCGGGGTATCCGACAAATATTTTCTGAACATCCAGAATGATATTGATATAAGAAACCTTAAACACCGGATAGCAGACGCGTTAAATTCAATTTCCGCTCTGCCCTCGGCCTGATCGTCACGTCTGCCGTTTGTTCAAAATTGATTTCATCTTCTGCTTTATTGCTGATAAAACTCTGTGTTCAGTCATATTTTGCGGAAAAGTGCGGTTATCCGGGCAAAAACATGAAGAAAATATATGGGAAAGTGTTATTTGAAACTGATTTTTCGGACGCAAAGAAAATGATATTAATATTTGCTCAAATGCAAAAGGAAAAGGAAACGATATGAGAGCTTTTATTCACGGTTTTCAAAACAAGCCGTATAATACCGATTGCCGGATTGCGTATGACGGTTTTCAAAAACTCGGTGTGGAAACCGTTTTGTTCACAACGAATGAAGAGTTTGATAAAAGAAACCCGGAGGATGTGGTTGTCGGGGGCACAATTATTACCTGGCACGCGCTGAACCAGAGAGGGCTCACGGCGGAATCTTTTGATTACCCTGAAGAGTTAATTGAATTTCGCGGCAGAAAAATATGGGATACAAAACTTAAAGATATAAAAAAAGAAAAACTGCCTTTTTTTATGAAACCCGTTGAAGATAAACTTGCTCCGGCAATTGTCGTAAATTCCTGGGAGGATCTTCACCCTTACAGGTTCATTGACCCGGAAACGGATATTCATTGCAGTGAAGTTGTGGACTTCGTTTCTGAATGGAGATGTTTTCTGCTGTACGGAAGAATCATCGGGATAGAGTTTTATTACGGCGAAAAAGATTTTTTATATAACAGGAATATTATAGATGAAGCGGTTCGCGCTTATCCCGATATGCCTGCGGGTTTCGCCTTGGATTTCGGCGTAACAAAAGACGGAAGAACGCTGCTTATTGAAGCAAACGACGGATATTCGCTTGGGGCATACGGGCTGGAATCAACATTATATGTCAGATTGCTGACAGCTCGATGGGCAGAACTCAATAATACAGATGATATATTTAAATCGCTTTCTCTTTGATGATTTCCGCTTTCCTTCGATGGGAGTGCGCCGGCGGGCGAAACAAACCCCTTACGGCATAATAACCTGAAAAATTGTTAATAAAATGTGAATACTGCACAAAAAATATTGACTGCCGGTCATTTTTGCGTTAAGCTATGCGTGAAATGACCGATGGTCAGTTTTTTATACGAGGTAAAAATATGGCAACTGTAGAAGAAAAGAAAACATTAAAAAGGAACAGTATCCTTGACGCCGCCTCGGCGCTCTTTATGGATAAGAGTTTCGCGGCCACCGCTGTTGACGATGTGGTGAAAATGGCGGGCGTCGCGAAGGGAACGTTTTACTTATACTTTAAAGATAAGTATGACCTTCTTGACCAGATAGTGGCGCACAAAACCGCGGAAATGTTCGGGGAAGGCGTGCGCCGCCTCAGAGAGGCTTCCGGTTATGAGCGGTTTTCACTCAAAGAAAAAATAATGTTTATTACGGAATACTCCGAGGATTATCTCGCGAGGCACCGTGAGCTCGCCGCGCTTTTGAGCAGGAATTTTTCAGCCTGTTTCAAACGGTTTGTGTCCGGAGGCAGCGAGGAGATTGACAGCGTTGTTTCACTGTTCGCAAAGGCGTTCTGCGATGAAGGATACAGTGAAAACCGGGCGAAAAAGATAATATATCTTATTACCGAAACGGTCGGCTCCGTCTGCTGTGAAGCGGTTATGGGCACGGGACCCTTTACCCTTGAGGAGATCCGCCCGGTTCTTAATAAAGCTGTTTTGAATATTGCGGAGGTGAAACCGGATGATTGAAAAAATATCTTATTTCATTGCCCGCCACCCGAAAATCATCTTAACGGTGGCAACACTGCTGCTTATTCCGTCTTTTTTCGGCTATATAAGCACTTTTGTAAATTACGATATAATGTCATATCTGCCCGAGGATATTGAATCCGTCAGGGGCGAGGATATACTCGACAGGGAATTCGGGCTTGCGGCAAACGCTTTTCTCGTTATTGACGATATGAGCGCGAAAGATGTTGTGAAAATCAAAAATGAGATTTCGCAAATTGAAGGCGTGTCAAAAGTCACCTGGGTTGACGATATAGCCGATATAAGCATTCCGCAGTCAATGCTCCCCGACGCGCTCACCGATATATTTTACGCGAACGGCGGCAAATCAACCCTGCTTATGATTCAGTTTGAGCAGGGCTCGGCAACATCGCTCACGATGAACGCCATAAGGGAAATACGCACAAAGCTGAATAAACAGTGTTTTCTCAGCGGTATGTCTGCGATTATAACGGACACAAAAATCCTTACCGATTCCGAAGCGCCGAAATATATTGTTATAGCTGTTGCTCTGGCGCTTGTTGCGCTCTCTTTCACAATGGATTCGTGGGTGCTTCCGCTTGTGCTGCTTACGGCTCTCGGCTATGCGGTAATCTACAACCTCGGCACAAATATTTTTATGCCGAACGGAATTTCATATATTACCCAAAGCGTGGCGGCGATTTTGCAGCTCGGCGTCACAATGGATTACTCCGTTTTTCTTATGGACAGGTTTAATGAGGAGCAAGGCAAAACAGATAACAAAACCGACGCTATGGCGCGCGCTGTTTCATCAACATTTGTTTCGCTTGCCGGCTCTTCACTGACCACGGTGTTCGGCTTTCTCGCGCTGTGCTTTATGAGCCTTACGCTCGGCTTTGATATCGGCATTGTTATGGCGAAAGGTGTTGTTTTCGGCGTGGCTACGGTGGTTGTTGTGCTGCCCGCGTTTCTGCTTATGTTCTACAAGCCGATTTACAGGTTCAGGCACAGGCGGATTATACCCGGCTTCGGCCGCCTTACGGATTTTGTAATCGGGCACCGCAAAGTCTTCGCGATTGTTTTCGCCGCTCTGATAATTCCGTCATATATCGCGAAAAGCGCCGTGCCGCTTGACTATGTTGTTTCAAACGCGCTGCCGGAACAGCTTGACTCCGTTCAGGCGCTCGGCAAGCTGAAGAGCGATTTTAATATGGCAACCACGCATTTCATTATAATAGACGATGATGTGCCGTCGGGCAGGGTTTCCGAAATGATTGATGAATTTGAGGCGGTTGACGGCGTTTCGGGCATAATATCATTGAACTCATTTGTCGGCCCGGCGATAAGCGAGGATATTCTTCCCGACAGCATCCGCGACATCTGCTTCAAAAACGGCAAACAGCTTATGATGGTAAACTCGGTTTACACCCCCTCGTCAAATGAGGAAAACGCGCAGGTTGACGCTCTGACCGAAATTCTCAAAAAATATGATGAAAACGGTTTTCTCACCGGTGAGGGAGCCATGTCAAAAGACCTTATCACCGTTACCGACAGAGACTTCCGCGTAACAAGCGTAATTTCAATAGCCGCGATTTTCATATTGATTGCCGTTATTTTCAAATCCGTTTCCATTCCCGTTTTGCTTGTTGCCGCGATTGAGCTGGCAATATTCATAAACATTGCCGCTTCACTGATTACCGGAGCGGATGTTTCGTTCATCGCCCCCACAATAATAAGCTGCGTACAGCTCGGGGCAACGGTTGATTACGCCATACTTATGACTACAAGATACCGTGAGGAAAAGAAAAACGGGCATAAAAAACTTGAGGCCATGCGGATAGCCGCAAGGGAGTCGGATAAATCCGTTTTTCAGTCCGCGCTCGTGTTTTTCAGCGCTACCTTCGGCGTTTACTGCGTGTGCAATATAGAAATAGTCAAATCCATTTGCTCAATGCTCGCGAGGGGCGCGGTGGTGAGCGGGCTTGTGATAATGATATTCCTTCCCGCGCTGCTTACCTGTTTTGACAGCCTGATAAACAAAACCACATACAGCCCGAAAGAGGGCAAAAAAGCCAAAAACAAAACGGAGGATAAAAAGAAGATGAAGGCTTCCTCAATAATAAAGAAAACTGCTGCCGTGTGCACGGCGCTCGCGATGCTTGTCTCTCTGACTGCCTGCACGGCGGGAAAAGGCAAGGCGGATTCCGAAACAGACAGGGTGTCCGTTCAGACCGCCGCGCAACCGGTTTACACGGCAAAGCCCGGTTCGGTGAGCAAATCCGAAACGGTTTATATCAATATGAACAGCAGCGGCAAAATCGAAACGGTAAGCGTGACGGACTGGCTGCACACCGACAAGGGAAAGGTTTGCGTAAATGATAAAAGCAACCTGAAAAACATTGAGAACATCAAGGGTGAAACGCTGCCCGTTATTGACGGCGAAACGGTAAAATGGAATATGACAGACACCGATTTGTATTACAGCGGCACCTCATCCGAAAAACCGCCCGTTGAGATTGAAATAAGCTACAGCCTTGACGGCAAAAAAATCCCGCCCGATAAATTAGCGGGCAAGAGCGGCAAGGTTGAAATAAATGTAAATATGAAAAACAATCTTTGCAAAAAAGTTAAGATTGACGGCAAAGAGCAGAACATCTATCTGCCCGTGTTCGTAGTGGGCGGGTTTATTCTGCCGGAGGCGGAGTTTTCGGGAGTTCAGGTTAAAAACGGCAGAGCGATAGGCGACGGAACAAAGGAAATCGCCGTTATGTTCGGAATGCCGGGTATGGTTGAAAGCCTCGGTCTGAAGGATATGGGGCTTGATGAAATCACGGGCATAGAAATAGGCTCAACCGCGAGCGTCACAGCCGATGCCGAGAACTTCTCGCTGGGCAATATGTATTTTGCCGCAATTCCGATAAGCTCGCTCAACCTTGAGCTCGGCGGCGAAAACTCCGTTGACGATTTAAAATCCGTGCTGTCGGTTCTCAGCGAGGTTCAGAACACATTGGGCAAAATGGATGTTGACACGCTCATTAACACCCTGACCTCCGGGCAGAGTGCGGCTCAGCTCACGGGCCTTGTGAGCGATGTTGTTGACCTCTATAAAAACAACAAGGCACTCATAGATGTGCTTACAAAATACACCGCGCCGGAAAACAACGCCCAGCTTAAAAAACTGCTGGAATTTATGACGGATGAAAACACCGTAAAGGCGGTTGAACTGCTCTCCGACTCAAGCGTTACCAAGTTTTTTGCGGGGCTTTCGGATATGGGCGACGCAATGCCCGTCGCGAATTCTCTGCTCAAAGATTTACAAGCCCCCGAGGTGGCGAAGGCGATTGCCAATCTGCCTGACACACTTGAGAAAATAGCTGAAATTCAAAAGGTGCTCAACGACAACCGGAGCACTGTGGATTACCTTGTAAGCCTGCTCAATGACGACACCGTAAGCGCCGTTTCAAAACTGGTTTCGGTGCTCGGTGAAACCGACCTGAAAAAGCTTGAGGAAAAATACGGCTCTCTGACCGAAAGCGCCGGGGAAATAGCCGCAAGAACGGAGAAATGGATAAATTTCGGCAATTCATACCGCGTTTTTACCGACGCCGCGCAGGATATGACCGCGTCCGTTCTGTTTGTTTATATGACCCCGTCAATTGAGAAAGAGCAGACACAGCAGCAAACAACCGCTCAGGCTTCGGGAGAATCCCCGCTTGACGCCTTTATTAAAAAATTCAAATAAACCGTGCGCGTGTTATCGTTACACAGCCTGAGTTTGATGAGTGAACAACAAATATATATCCGAAAAAAACAGCGGTTCTCGTTTGAGAGCCGCTGCCTTTGCTAAAAAAACGATTTCAAGAGTGGCTGTTTTTGGCACTTTTTCCCCGATACCGTATCGGTGTTTTTGTACCGTTTTCCTATCAGTTTTTTACAGTTGATGCTTTACTCATCCGAATGATTTTCATCGGATGGAGGTTCAAAATACTCATATTTTTTAAATTCGTCAAAATGACTAAAGAAAAAGGCTTGTTTTTTTTTGTGTGCAATAATTAATTATTCGCAGGATAAGGTGAATAACTTTAATAGTATTAAGGAGAATAATTTTATGGGACTTGTTGCGGTAAAATGCCCTCAATGCGGAGCGGATGCTCAACTTGATGAATTTAGAGAATTTGGTTTTTGCAATTACTGCGGAACAAAAATAATGCAGGACAAAATAGTTGTTGAACATACCGGTAGTGTTAAAGTTGACAATACTGAATCATTAAAAAACTATTTATCAATGGCAGAAAATGCAATTAAAGCAAGCAACGGAAAAGAAGCGCAAGAATACGTCAATAAAGTTTTAGAAATAAATCCAGAATCAAGTTATGCTTGGTTATTAAAAATGAAAACCGTTGCGCTTACAGCCACTGTCGGGGATTCAAAATTTACAGAAACAGTTAGTTATGCAAATAATGCGATTAAATATGCGTCTGAGGATGAAAAAGAAGAAATAACGCATGAAGTTTATCTGAATTATTTAGATAGAGCAACCACAATCTTGTTAATTTCATTATCAAAACTTAAAGATACCGCACAAATTAAAAGTCTTGCTGGAATAAGTGTGAATGGAGTAGTTCAAGGAGATGAAGTAACAAGGACTCTTTATTTGGGCAATACTAATCAGGCGTTACTATTTAAAACAATGATTCCTGTTGAGTATATTGAATCACATGAAGACATGCATGAAAAAGTAGCACAATTAGCTGAACTTTATGGGTCTGTGTGCGAAGCTGATGTTAAGCGATTAGAGATTTATGGCCGTAAACTTACCGATGAAGCTATAAACTCAAGACAGAAGAAATTAGATCTATTTATGAAGGGATTACCAGAATCGACTGTAAATAATATATCATATGATAAGGTGTCTACAAACAGCAAAAGTGGATGTTATGTTGCTACGGCGGTTTATGGTTCATATGATTGTCCCGAAGTTTGGACTCTTCGCAGATATCGCGATTATTCACTTGCTTTGACCTGGTATGGCAGATTGTTTATTACTCTTTACTACGCAATAAGCCCTACAATCGTTAAATGGTTTGGACATACGCAGTGGTTTAATAAAATGTGGAAAGGTAAACTTGATCGTATGGTTAAAAAACTTCAATCTTTGGGTTATGAAGATACCCCATATAATGATAAATACCGGGAAAAATACCGGGAATAGAATTATATAATAATCAGCAATACAGATGAACAGATAGGCAAGGTGAAAAATCGTTGTTGCCTCCTTAGACATTAGTTTTAAACAAAAAACAAGGTGTTACAAAAATGTTTTCTCTGAGCACACTGGGACCTGGGCAGGCAATTCAAGGCGTATGTTGCCGAAAAACCCGAAAAACCGAAAGATGAAACCGAAAGAAGGCGCACAACATCCCCAACCGAAAACTTCGAAATACCGATGGATGTTTATATGGTAGAAAGATGAGTTTCTCTCTCTTTGTCTTGCTTCTGTTGTGAACCAACAAGAAAAAATTACAAAATAATAAAGGCACTTGATATTTGTTTGAATTTACTATAAAATGGGTAAGGCTGTTGTGCAAAATTACATTGAATTTCTGCCGACAGCGCAGTGATTCAATTACAGATACCGGGAGAAATTATGGTTTTTTCAAGCCTTCTGTTTGTGTTCCTTTTTCTGTCATTCAACCTGCTTTCGCAGATTGTTCTGAAAAAAACCGAATATAAAAACGCGGCTATGCTCGTTTTCTCAATACTTTTTTACTGCTGGGCGGGCCCGGTCTATTTTCTGTTGCTGCTCTTTGACACTTTTGTGTGTTGGGGAGCGGCTCGGCTTTTGGAAAACGCCGACAGAACCGACAGAAAAATTCTGTTGGGCTTTTCTGTTTTCGCCGTTCTGCTTGTGCTCGGAATTTTCAAATATACGGGCTTTGTCTGCGGCACGCTTCAATCGATTTTCGGTTTTCCGTCCGAAATGATTTCAATAGCGCTGCCTGTCGGCATAAGCTTTTACAGTTTTCAGCTCATCAGTTATGTTGTTGATGTTTACCGCGGTCAGGTGGCGGCGCAGAAAAAGTTTTGGGTGCTTCTGCTTTACGCCTGCCTTTTTCATCAGTGCATAGCGGGCCCCATTGTGCGTTATTCGGATGTTGAAAATGATATTCTCTCAAGGCGTGTAAACCGCGCGGAAATCGGCAGAGGCATAAGCCGTTTTTCCGTCGGTCTCGCGAAAAAGGCTGTGCTCGCGAACTCCTGCGCGGCTGTGGCGGATCTGTTTTTTGACAAAACACCCTCGGAACTCGCGAAAACCCCCGCCCTCGGTCTGTGGCTTGCCGGTTTTGCTTTTATGCTTCAGATTTATCTTGACTTTTCGGCTTATTCCGATATGGCAATCGGAATGGGACTTATGTGCGGATTTCACTACCGTGAAAATTTCAATTATCCTTATATCGCGGATTCCGTTACGGATTTCTGGCGCAGATGGCATATATCGCTTTCAACATTTTTCCGCGATTATGTCTATATTCCGCTCGGCGGCAACCGCAGGGGAAAAGCGAGGCAGGTTTTAAACCTGTTTATTGTGTGGGGGCTCACGGGGTTATGGCACGGCGCGAGCTGGAACTATGTAATTTGGGGGCTTTACTTCTTCACTTTTCTTGTTCTTGAAAAATTTGTTTTGGGCAAGAGACTTGAACGGGTACCGAAAGCGATGCGTATCCTTATTGTTTTGATTATTGTCTATTTCTGCTGGATAATCTTCAAGTTTGAGGATTTCGCGTCTCTCGGCACCGTGATTAAAGGCCTGTTCGGGCTTAATCACAACCCGTTTTCAGGCAAGGCTGTTTCACTGGCGTTTTCATCGAACTACAGGCTTCTCATCTTTTCATCGGTCGCCTGTCTGCCGTTCGGCAAAGCAATAATAAACGCCCTGCGCAAAAAAGCTCAAACATCCGCTCCCGCCGGATTAATATACGGCGTCTGGGATGTTGTTCACCCCGCTGTTTTGCTCATTCTCTCGTCAATGGCTCTCGCCGGCGACACATACAATCCTTTCCTTTATTTCAGATTTTGATTGTGAATTATGAAGAATAACAACATTGTAAATTCAATAAAAATCGCGGTTTTCGGTCTGACCATGGCGGTTATGACTGTTATCGGCCTTGCCTGGTTCAAGCGCCCGGATGTTTCACAGATTGAAAAGAGAAAACTCACCGCGTTCCCGAAAATGTCGTTTTCCGCTCTTGCCGACGGCAGCTGGTTTTCGGGTGTTGAAACCTGGTATGCCGACACATTTCCGGCGCGCGAAAAGCTTGTAAACGCGAACAATTCTTTTAAAGCGCTTTACGGCAGAACGAGTGAGAAAATCGTCGGTTCCGGCAAAAACGCCGATGTTATTCCCGAAACCGCGGGCGAGGCGGCCACCCTGCCGGCCACAACCGAGCCTGAAACGGTGCGTGACGGTATAGTAACCGATGAGGGCGGCGAGACAACAGACGGAGTTTATGTAAGCGGAAACACGGGTTATTCGCTCTATTATTTTGTTAAAGAAAACGCCGATTGGTATGCCGCCGTTTTGAATGAGGCGCAAAAGCGCTTTGAAGGCAGGGCGACTGTCTATGATATGATTGTTCCGCTCAATTCGGGGGTTGTTCTCAGCGACAGCCTGCAAAAAGAACTCGGGGTAAGCGATCAGCGCGAGGCGATTTCATATATTTACGGCAGAATGAATCCGTCAATCAGAACGGTTCCCACATTTGATATACTCAGAAATCACTGCGAGGAATATCTTTATTTCCGCACGGATCATCACTGGACGGCGCTCGGGGCGTACTACGCATACACAAGTTTTTGCGACATAAAAGGCATTGCACCGCATAAACTCAGCCAATTTCAGACCAGAACATTTGAGGGCTTTGTCGGCACTCATTATTCCGAGACAAACTCAGCGCAGCTCAAAGCGAACCCCGACACCATTACGGCTTATATTCCCATGGGCACAAATAAAATGACCATAACAGATGTAAACGGCGAAACAAATGAGAACTGGCCCATTATTATGGATGTTGACGGTTACCCGGCGAACAGCAAATACAGCTGTTTTGTAAACGGTGACGCGAAGCTGTGCGTTGTCGAGAATCCGCAGATAACCGACGGCTCCGCCTGTATCTGTATAAAGGACAGTTTCGGCTGCGCCTTTGTACCCTTCCTTGTTGACCATTATCAATATACATATTGGGTGGATTACAGATATTTTCATCAGTCTCTCTCGGCGTTCGTGGATGAACATAAAATAACAGACATCATTTTCTTGCAGAATATCTATAACACAGCTTATAAAAAGGCGATTGAACAGCTTCAGGAACTTGCGCAAAGCTGAAAACATATTTTTCACACAATTAACTTTTTATAAAAAATATTTTATAAAAGCACTTTACAAAAACGGGCGGTTGTGATATACTCCCTTTTGCATTGTGCCCGTGTCTCGGTTTGCGGACTGAACCTCCGGCGGAGGTGTTCACCTGCCGCACACTGGGAGCGAGGCAAATAAATAAATGAGGTGAAAACAATGACACAGGCAGAAAAACAGGCAATTATGGCGGAATATGCCACGCACGAGGGCGACACAGGTTCACCCGAGGTTCAGATTGCGGTTCTTTCAAAAAGAATTGCGGATCTCACAGAGCATCTTAAAGTTCACAAAAAAGACAATCACTCACGCCGCGGTCTTCACAAGATGGTAGGTCACAGACGCAACCTTCTTGAGTACCTTAAGAAGACTGATATTGAACGCTACCGTTCAATTATCGCGAGACTCGGTTTGCGTAAATAAGTTTGCTCAGGAGCAGGCAGGGTATATAACCCCGCCTGCTCTGTTATGATTTTTATTTTATTCAAGTTATCCGGCAGGCGGTGTTTTCAGGTTTTAGCAGTTGCTCGGCAGCCTGTGCAGTTAACGGACTGCGGAGCTATTGCTAAGCCCGTACCGCCTGAGGAAATATATTTTTCAGAAAGGCGAAAAAATGTTTTTTAAAAGTTTTAAAAAGTATGAAACAGAAATAGCCGGCCGCCCGTTTGTGGTGGAGGTCGGCAAAATGGCTCAGTTGGCGGGCGGCTCCTGCCTTGTTCGCTACGGCGAAACAAACGTGCTCTGCACCGCAACAATGGCCGCGAAGCCCCGTGAGGGCGTCGATTTCTTTCCTCTCTCGGTTGATTATGAGGAGAAGCTTTATTCGGTAGGCAGAATCCCCGGCTCATTCCAGCGCCGCGAAGGCAAAGCCAGCGAGAAGGCAACCCTTGCCTCGCGTGTTATTGACAGACCTATCCGCCCTCTTTTCCCGAAAGATATGAGAAACGATGTAGGCGTTGTTGCAACGGTTATGTCCGTTGACCCCGACTGCCAGCCCGAAATAGCGGCTCAGCTCGGCGTTTCCGTAGCGATTTCCATTTCGGAAATTCCGTGGGACGGCCCCGTCGCAAGCTCTGTTGTCGGCCTTATTGACGGCGAATATGTCATCAACCCCACTCTTGAACAGCGCGAAAAATCACAGATGTATGTAACCGTCGCTTCCACAAGCGAGCTTGTCGCCATGATTGAAGCGGGCGCCAACGAGGTTACAAATGATGAAATGTTCGACGGCATTATGTTTGCCCATGAGCAGAACAAAAAGATTGTTGAGTTCATCAAAAAAATCCGCGAGGAATGCGGCAAAGAAAAGGTCGATTTCCCCTCAAACGACCCCGACCCCGAAATGTTCGAGGCTATAAAAGAGTTTGCCATTGATGACATCCGCGCCGCACTTGACACCGATGACAAGCGCGTTCGCGATGAAAGGCTCAAGCCCATATATGAGGCCGTTCACGCAAAGTTTGATGAAATCTATCCCGAAATGGAAGAGAAAATAGAGGACTGCCTTTATAAGACACAGAAATATGTTGTTCGCCGCTGGCTTCTTGATGACGGCAAGCGTGTTGACGGCAGAGGCATTGATGAAATCCGTCCCCTTAACGCGGAGATAGATCTTCTTGACAGAGTTCACGGTTCGGGTATGTTCACACGCGGTCAGACTCAGGTTCTTACCGTAACAACACTCGGCCCCATGAGTGACAATCAGATGCTTGACGGCCTTGATGAAGAGGATTCAAAAAGATATATTCACCATTACAACTTCCCGTCCTACTCCGTAGGCGAAACCAAGCCTTCAAGAGGCCCCGGCAGGCGTGAAATCGGTCACGGAGCGCTTGCCGAAAAGGCTCTTCTTCCCGTAATTCCGTCCGTTGAGGAGTTCCCTTACACAATCCGTCTTGTTTCAGAGGTTCTTTCCTCAAACGGCTCAACATCTCAAGGTTCGGTCTGCGGCTCAACTCTTTCGCTTATGGCGGCAGGCGTTCCCATCAAGGCTCCCGTAGCGGGTATTTCCTGCGGCCTTATCACCGAAGGCGACCGTTTTATGACAATGGTCGATATTCAGGGCCTTGAAGATTTCTTCGGTGATATGGACTTCAAAGTTGCCGGCACCAAAAAGGGTATTACCGCAATTCAGATGGATCTTAAAGTTCACGGCCTTACACCGGCAATTATTCGCGAGGCTCTTGAAAAAACCTATAAAGCAAGGTGCTATATCCTTGATGAGGTTATGCTTCCCGTTATTGCTCAACCCCGCAAAGAGCTTTCAAAGTGGGCTCCCAAGATGCTCACAACAAAGATTGACCCCGAAAAAATCGGCGATGTCATCGGCAAGCAGGGCAAGGTCATCCAGAAGATATGCGCTGAATGCAACTGCAAGATTGATGTTGAGGAAGACGGCAGCATCTATGTTTCATCCACCGATATTGACTGTGCGAAACGCGCCATTGATATTATTGAAACAATCGCGAATGATCCCGAAGTGGGCGCAATATATAAGGGCGTTGTAACCCGACTTATGAGTTTCGGCGTGTTTGTCGAAATCGCTCCCGGCAAAGAGGGTATGGTTCACATAAGCCAGCTCGATGTCAAGAGAACAGAGAAGGTTGAGGATGTTGTCAATGTAGGCGACGAGATTATTGTCAAGGTTCTCCCCAAGGATGACCAGGGCAGGCTCAATTTCTCGCGCAGAGAGGCTCTTATTGAGGTGGAAGGTCTTACGCCCGAAAATGATGTTTCGGATTCCTCCAACCGCCGTTCCTCGGGCCCGCGCAGGAATTTCAACCGTGACAGAAAGCCCCGCAGAAACGACAACTGACAGTGTACATTAACATTAAATAAATACACCCCCGAACCCCCTGTACGCGGGTTCGGGGGCAAAATGTTTTGAAACGGCGGGAATTGTTATGATAAAAAATGTTATTTTTGATTTGGGCGGTGTTCTGGTTGATCTGAACCCCGAAAAAGTCATTCGTTCGCTGTTTTCGGAAGAAAACTCGGATTTTATTCTGCGCAACATCTTTTTTTCGGAAGAATGGCGTGAGGTTGACAGAGGCACTTTGACACCCGATGAAGCTTTTCACAAATATAAAAATGATTTACCCAACGGCGTTTATGAAAAGGTTATCGGCATCATAAACAACTGGAATGAATATATGCCGCCTTTTGATGATGTTTATGAGGTTGTGAAAAAGGTCAAGGCGTACGGAGCGGACATTTATCTTCTCTCCAATGTTCCGCCTTATATTCATAAAATGCTCGGCACCGTTCCCGCTCTGAAACTGTTTGACGGTTATGTCGCCTCCTGCGATGTAAAACTCCTCAAACCAGAAAAAGAAATCTATGAGCATCTGCTTGCGAAATTCGGGTTAAAAGCAGAGGAGTGTCTGTTTATTGACGATATGCCCGAAAATGTGCGCGGTGCCCGGTCGGCGGGAATAAAAGCGCATCATTTCGCAAATCACGACATTACGGCGCTTGAAAAAGCGCTGGAAGAAAACGGAGTAATATAATATGAACTGCTACTCGCAGATTCTGAAAAAAAGCCCATCCCTCAACAGAATAATCAAAGATATTGACTCGGAGCGCTTCCCCGTTGGAGCAACGGGCCTTTCAAACATACACAAGGCTCACATAATAAGCTCGGCCGTTGAGCTTTACGGAATAAACGCCGTTGTTATTGTGCCCGATGAGGCAACAGCGAACAGGCTTGCCGGCGATATTTCCGCGTTCGGCGTGCAGGCGTATGTTTTCCCCGCGGGAGATTTTTCATTTCACACCCGGCAAAGCGTTTCAAGGGAGTATGAACACGCAAGGCTGAAAGTGCTTGATAAAATGCTTGACGGCAGCTTCGGTGCTGTGGTTATGTCGGCGGAGGCCGTAAGCCGGCTGACAGTGCCGCCCGATACCCTCGCGCAGTGTTGCATAACTGTTAAGGACGGAGAAAATATTGAACTTGACTCCCTTTTAAGCGTGCTTGTCAACGCGGGCTATACCCGCTGTGATGAGGTTGACGGCAGGGGGCTTTTTGCCTGCAGGGGAGGTATAGTGGATTTATTTCCGCCGGATGCCGATGAGCCTTACAGAATAGAACTCTGGGGTGATACCGTTGACAGCGTTTGCACTTTTGAGCCCGACAGCCAGCGAAGAACAAAAAATGTAAAATCCGTTCGCATTACCCCTGCAAGGGAAATTCTATGCGACAGCGCCGAACTTGCCGCGAAAATCCGCTCTTTTTTAAAAACGCGCCGCGTAAAAGGCAAGGTGCTTGAAGAAATTGAGGCGGATTTGAAATCCCTTGAAGACGGCATTATGCTGCCGTCACCCGATAAATATATGCCTTTGATTTACCCTCAGGCGGCAAGTGCTTTCGATTATTTCGGCGATTGTTTTCTGTTTGTTTGCGAGAGTTTTCAAACACGCAAAAATTTTACGGCATCCCTTGATTATATAAATGAAACGGTAAAGGCGCTGTTTGAGGAAGGAATATTATGCAAAGGCCTCGACCGCTTTACCGTAACGGAAGGAGATTTGCTTTCCGCTTACGCGAACGGGCGCACTGTGTATCTTGACAACCTGCCGAGAGGCAGCTTTGACACGCCTGTTAAAGATTTGATTTCATTTACGGCTAAACAGATTAACCCGTGGAACGGTTCTTTTTCCGCTCTGCTTGAGGATATAAACAGCTTCGGTGACAAAAAATCACACATTACCGCGGTAGTCGCCGGCACACCCAAAGCCGCTTCCGCGCTTTACACAGACCTGGAGGCTGAGGGCGAAAAGGTTTATTATTTTGAAAAGCCTCCGCGTGAATTACCCACAGGGGCTGTCAGTGTTATGCCGGGCGGCTTTTCATCCGGATTTGAATACCCCGATGCCGGTTTTACACTTATAACCTACCTCGCGAGGGCGGCAAAACCGAAAACGCAGCAAAAGTCGGCCCGTTCAAAAAAATCTTCAAAAAACGCTTTTAACAATCTTGATGAACTCCGCCGCGGCGATTATGTTGTTCACTCCGCGCACGGCATAGGTGTGTTTGACGGCATTCAGAAGATGAACGCAGGCGACACGGTAAAGGATTACATTAAAATTCTCTATGATAAATCGGATGTTCTTTATGTGCCCGTAACCCAGCTCGATATGGTTTCCAAATATATCGGAGCGGGCACGGAAGAGCATACGGTCAAGCTCAATTCATTAAGCGGAAAAGATTGGCAGAAAACAAGAAGCAGGGTGAAAAAGGCTGTTGCCGATATGGCGAAAGAGCTTACGGAACTTTACGCGAAACGCCTGAGAATTCAGGGGCACGCGTTTTCGCCCGATATTGATATGCAAAGCGATTTTGAACGGCGCTTCGAGTTTGATGAAACAGAGGATCAGCTGGTTTGCATAAATGAGATAAAAAGAGATATGGAAAAGCCGTATCCCATGGACAGGCTCCTTTGCGGAGATGTCGGCTTCGGCAAAACGGAGGTTGCTCTGAGAGCGATATTCAAATGCGTTGCCGACGGCAAACAGTGCGCGTTTCTTGTTCCCACAACAATTCTCGCATTACAGCATTTTCAGACAATAACAAGGCGGTTTGACGGGTTCCCCGTTGAGTGCGCGATGCTCTCACGCTTTTGCACAAAAAAAGAAATCGACTCTGCAATAAGCGGCCTTCGCAACGGCACGGTTGATGTTGTTGTGGGAACGCACAGATTAATATCCAAAGATGTTGAATTCCGCGATTTAGGGCTTATAATAGTGGATGAGGAGCAGCGGTTCGGCGTTGCTCAAAAAGAGAAACTCAAAGAGAGATTTCCCGCTGTTGATGTTCTCACTCTCACGGCAACACCCATACCGAGAACGCTCAATATGGCTATGACGGGCATAAGGGATATGTCGGTTCTTGAAGAGGCTCCGCAAGACAGACAGCCGGTTCAGACCTATGTAATAGAGCATAATTTTCCCGTTCTTGTTCAGGCTATGCAGGCGGAATTGCGCAGAGGCGGTCAGGTTTACTATCTGCACAACAGGGTGGAAACCATTGAGCGAAGAGCTTTTCAGATAAAAGAAGCTATGCCCGACGCGAATGTAGGCATAGCTCACGGTAAAATGAGCGAGGATGAATTAAGCGAAATCTGGCGCCGTCTTCTCGAGGGAGAAATAGACATACTTGTGTGCACCACAATCATAGAAACAGGCGTTGATGTGCCGAATGTAAACACGCTTATAATCGAACACGCCGACCGAATGGGTCTGGCCCAGCTTCATCAGATAAGGGGCAGGGTGGGGCGTTCGGCGAGAAGGGCGAGCGCGTATTTCACATTTGAGCGCGGCAGTCAGCCAACGGAACTCGCTACCCGCAGGCTTGACGCGATAAGGGAGTTTACCGAATTCGGTTCCGGCTTCCGTATAGCGATGAGGGATCTTGAACTGCGAGGGGCGGGCAATGTGCTCGGCGCACACCAGCACGGCCATATGGAGGCTGTCGGCTATGAGATGTATGTAAAGCTTCTTGAACAGGCGATAAATGAAGAAAAGGGTGAAACTCCCGAGACGGAGGAAAGAGACTGCCTCATCGATATCCCGATTGACGCCCACATTCCGCAGGAATATATTGAAAGCGTACCGCAAAGGCTTAAAATATACCGCAGAATTGCCGATATTCACAACGAGGATGAGGCGGCGGATGTTATTGACGAGCTTTGCGACCGCTTCGGCGATCCGCCCGAAAGTGTTGAAGGCCTTATAAAAATTGCCCTTTTGCGCGGCAGAGCGGCGGCAAACAATGTTTATGAAATAAGAAAAAACGGCGACAAACTCATTCTTTATATTAGCGACATCGATATGAACGCTGTACGCTTTCTGGCGGCAAACCTCAAAGGCAGAGTAACCGTCAGCGCGGGCAACGGCAAACCGCACATAGGGGTGCGTATGGCAAACGGCGAAAAACAGCTCGCCGTGCTTGAAAAAGTGTTCCGCCTTATGGATGAGGCAAAACAACAATAAAGAGGTGCTTTATGGGAGAGCTTGTCAGCAAAGTCAAAGACACGGCGCTGGATATTAAAATGTATTGGCGTCAGCCTAAACCCAGTGAATATGTTCCGTACCGAGAGGTGTTTATGCTCTCGGTCGGCTGGATGGCTCTGCTTATGTCAATTCAGTGGACAATAGGCTTCGGCGTAGGCAACCAGTTTACGGGTATGACTCTTAAAATGAACAACAACGAGCTGCTCGTTATGAGTTATGTCTGCACCGCAATCGGCTACCTTACAACGCCGCTTAACGCTTACATAATTGACAATCTCCGATCTTCAAAGGGCAAATACAGAGTTTATATAAAACTCGCTGTGCCCTCAATGGTGCTTACCGTTATCTCACTGTGGCTGCCGTATGAAACCGTAAGGGATTCCGGGCGCTTCGGCAGATACATTATGATAGCTATGCTGTTTGTTATGGGGCAGATTCAGGGCTATGT
>ONON01000288.1 GCA_900319455.1 uncultured Eubacteriales bacterium | reverse complement strand
GAAAGCAACGCGTCGGAAGAAAAAACCGTTGCGAAAGATGCATTTGATAAACTGTTTGAATCCGCCTCCGTAACATTTCCGGGTTTGACAAAGCCTGTGCCTGCCAAAGGGAAGCGTAACAGCTCATCGTTTGACGACTGCGCGTTTGTCGGCAATTCCCGCATTATGGATTTTGACACATACGGTCTTGCGAAAAATGTTTTTGCAGATGTTTCTTTAACCGTTGACACTGTTTTCACAAAAGTGCGTTACGGCAAAAGCGTAACAATAATAAATGAACTCAACGGCAGAAATTTCAAAAAAATCTATCTGTATTTCGGTGACAACGAATGCGGCTGGGGCAGCCTCTCAACCTTTCTCGAGCATTACGGCAAAGTTGTTGACGCGGTGCGTGAAAGATGCCCGTCGGCTCAGATTTTCATCCTCTCGATTATGCCGATAAGCAAAAGCGCAGACCTTGCAAATAATTACGGCTACAATATGGCGGCGATTAACAGAGCCAACGATTATGTTGTTGAGCTTGCAGGGCAGAAGGGTGTCACCTATTTCAATACACGCCCCGCCGTGAGCGACGCTTACGGTTATCTGCCCGAGGAAGCGGCGTCCGACGGCGTTCACCTCGGCAAAAAATACACCGAAAAATGGGCGGATTACATATATTACAATTCCTGATTGATATTAAATAAATCATTTGTCGAATAACCGATTGAATATCAACTTTAATATGATATAATAAAATGAAATTAAAGTGTTAAGCACACAAAGAAATAAATATTTATTATATAAGGAGATTGAAAAAATGGATTTCAGTCAGGTTACTTCATTCTTTACGCAAATGGGCGATTATATCAGAATCGGGTTGAGCGTTGCGCTCGCTTTCATTATGTCGCTCGGTCAGATTATCGCCCCGTTTACCGCGAATCAGGCAAAATGCTTTGAAAAATGGAGCGCGGGCGACAAGTTTGAAACAAGCTACTGTGCCGAACTCAAAAAGAATCCCGATAAGGATTTTGTGGTTTTGAACATAGCCGATGTTCAGTTGAATGACACAGAACTTTACGACGGCTCGTGGGACCTTGCAAAAACAACAATCAAAAGCGCGGTAAAACAGACCGCCCCCGATCTGATTACTCTCACCGGTGACAACGCCTGGGGTATGCTCTCATATATTGAACTTTGCAAGTATATCGACTCTTTCGGTATTCCGTGGGCTCCCGTAATGGGCAACCACGACGGTCAAAACACACCCTCGGAATTCTGGTGCGCCTACCAGTTCACAACGGCAAAGAACTGTCTGTTCAAATTCGGACCCGAAGATATGGGCTACGGCAACTATATCATCAATATTACCGAAAACGGCAAAATCATCCATTCTCTGTTTATGATGGATACTCATTCCAATGCCGATGACACCGACGCAGGCAAAATAAACCTCGGCGCGGACGGCAGCGCAGGCTACGACCACCTCTGGAAAAACCAGTTCGAATGGTATGAATGGGCGGTAAACGGCATTACAAAGTCGGCGGGCAAAACCGTTGAAAGCACAGTGTTTATGCATATTCCTACCGTTGAATACAGCACATACTACGCGCAGTATTATGACAGTGACAACGACTGCTGGAAAGATGAATATAAGGCTGATTGCTTCGGCGTAAACCACGAAGAAGTATGCTGCGCCAACGGCAACAACGGATTTTTCGATTTGTGCAAAAAGCTCGGCAGCACAAAGAATATCATTGTAGGACACGACCATGTAAACTCAAGCTCAATGCTTGTTGACGGAATCCGTCTTTCATACGGTCTCAAATGCGGCTCCGGCTGTTACTGGGAGCCCGAAATGAGCGGCGGCTCAACGCTTACGATTTCATCCGACGGTTCCGCGGAGTTTGAGCATGTGTATTTAACGGGGGGCAAAGATGCCGAGATTATTAATTCGGGCGCATATATAATAAAGGCAACCGTTAAAACCGGCGATACGGAATTGCCGATGGCATTCTCGATTGACGGTAATAAAATCTCTGTTTCGACAAAAATTCTCGGAACAATTACCGCCAGAATCTTTTCAGACGGCGAAAATGTCTATTTGGTTATTCCCGCGTTCAGAGTATATGTAAATGCGGGAACGGCAGACGAACTGATCGGAGACAACGAGTATCTGCCGACATTTGCGGACCCGGGCTCGTGGGCACAGAATCAGGATGCGGTTTATGTCAAATCAGGAAAAACCACAATTAACGGCAATGAGTATTATTTTGATGAGTATTCCGCTAAAGATATTGAGTCTTTGAAGTACTATTATCAGGCTAACTCCCTTGCCCTTAAACAGATTGAAGCTGTTGACACCGACGGAACCGTTTCTTTAATCAACATAAAAAGCGTTTCGGCTGATGTTCCCTCAGACGCTTTCAGCATTCCTTCAGGCTACAAAGATATGACAGAGATATTTATGCGGGACGGATATGAAGGTGTTTTAGCGGAAGCGGAAAAACAATAAAACAGCATAATAAAAACAAACGGGGCTTATCCGAAAGGATAGGTCCCGTAACTTTTATTGATTAAGAAAAACTGCTTGATGCTTTGTTCTGTAAAAACGCCGCAATGGCTGTTCATTCCTTTTC
>ONON01000030.1 GCA_900319455.1 uncultured Eubacteriales bacterium | reverse complement strand
TCCAAGATAAGATATCCCATGGCGTAAGCCAGTAAGACCCCTCATAGACTATGAGGTTGATAGGTTGCATGTGTAAGCGTAGTGATATGTTCAGCTTGGCAATACTAATAGGTCGAGGGCTTGACCTTGTGAATCTTCCCAATATTCATTCTCACTTGTCATTTCCCACTTTTCCTTTCCCCTTTGTTCAGTTTTCAGGGTATATTATAAAAACCGTATCGTCTGATACGGTTTTTTATTTTTAAAAAATGTCGCTGTCGCTCCCCTGCGGAATTGAGATTTTATTTCAGTTAAAAAAAGAAGATTAGTTAATTAAAATAAAAAAGCGAGGTTAATTGCCTCGCTTTTATTCTTTGAAAATTTCATCATAAGATGTATTAAGTATTTTTTTGAGCTGAATAATTTCATCGGGATAGAGATGCCGTTGGGCAACTTCGATTTTCGCAAGCGCGCTTCTTGTTATATCACAACCGGCAATCTGGAGCTTCGCCGAAAGAATCTCTTGCGTCATCCCCCGCTCTTCACGCAGCGACCGGATATTATTGCCGATTTTCTTTTCAATTTCGATGTTCATTCAGTCAACCTCTCTGCACCCGCTCAGGTGCAAATATTTGTTGACATAACTATAACAACTCGGTATAATGGTTTTGCACCTATATAGGTGCAAAATGAATTTTTTTAGGTTGTTCGTATATGCGTAATGAAAATGTCAACAAAAGCACAAAAAAGGAAACCGGTCGAATTTACACACCGGCTTATATTGTTGACAATATTCTTAATATGTCAGGCTATTTCGGAAAAAAGATATTAAAAAAACATGTTATTGATAACAGCTGTGGTGACGGCGCATTTTTGTGTCAGATTGTAGATAGATATTGTCAGGAAGCATTAAAATCCCAAATTGATATTGAAGATTTAAAAAATGAATTATCATTTTTTATTCACGGTATTGAAATCAATTTAATTGAAAAAAACAAGTGCGTTCAGAATGTTTCTAAAGTTGCTGCCAATTACGGCGTTTCAGGAGTAAACTGGGACATCGTATGTGCGGACTCCCTCTCTATTGATTTATATAACGGTAAGATGGATTTTGTTTTAGGTAATCCACCTTATGTCAGAGTGCATAATTTAGGTGCTAATTTTGAGAAAACAAAATCATTTTCTTTTTCTCAAAACGGTATGACGGATTTATTTATTGTATTTTTTGAAATCGGATTAAATATGCTTTCCGAAAACGGCGTATTAGGCTATATTACGCCAAGTTCCTATTTCAACAGTTTAGCCGGATCTTACTTGAGAAGGTACTTAGCTGATAACAATTTGATAAAATATGTTTTGGATTTAAAACATTATCAAGCTTTTGACGCTACTGCCTACACAGCAATAACGATTTTACAAAACGGAAAAAGAACAGATGAAACAGACTATTATAATTTTGATGAAATAAACAAAATACCATATTATGTTGACACTTTAAGAATCGGCGACTTTTACATTTCAGATAATTACTATTTTACCTCAACTGAGAATTTGAATCGATTACATAATATCTTCAACAACCCCATAAAAAGCGATATTTGTGTAAAAAACGGTTATGCTACATTATGTGATAGTGTTTTTATCGGTGATTTTGATTATAGTTCTGAATATATTATTCCGGTCGTGAAATCATCTAAAGGTGTCTTTCAAAAAATAATATATCCATATGATAAAAGCGCAAACCCGGTTGATGAAAAACAATTAAAAAAAGATATTGAACTTTATAAATATTTACTCTCCAATAAAGATAAGCTGACAAAGAGAAGCAATGACAGAACAGGAAATAAATATTGGTATGCCTATGGCAGAAGCCAAGCTATAAATGATACTTATAAAAATAAATTGTCAATAAACACATTAATTCGAGATGAAAATGATTTGAAGTTTGTTTTTGCCGATGCGGGAATCGGTGTTTACAGCGGACTGTACATCTTAAGTGAAAATATAAATTATAACGATATTATCTCGGCCTTGAAAACAAAAGATTTTGTTCAATATATAAAGGTTTTGGGGAAATACAAAAGCGGAGGGTATTACACATTTTCATCAAAAGATGTAAAAACCTATTTGGATTATATTTTTGCTTGCAAAGGAGGACTTTATGCTTACGAATGAACAATTTTTAGAAGTAATAAAGGATTCTTTTAAAACTTATCTCGAAGTAGGGACATCAAGAAGCACTGCAAAACTAAAAACGCTACATGGTCATATAGCAATAGATATTCAAGAGCTGTTCGGAAACAGCTATGTTGTTCAATCACAAGGAACGGGAAATGATAAAGAAGGAACCATAATCGGAAGATATTATCCTAAAAATGTTGATATTGCCGTTTATAAAGACGGTAACCCTGTTGCCGGATATGCCGTGAAGTTTGTTATGAGAAATTATGCTCAAAACAGCAACAATTATTTTGAGGGAATGCTGGGCGAAACTGCAAATATCCGTGCAAAATCAATACCTTATTTCCAAATCTTTATTATTTTTGAGAAAGTTCCATACTATAAAAAAGGTGGTTCTTTCCAAAAATATGATATTATCAACGAAAACAATCTTGGAAAATATTTTGCACTGTCAAAAGATAATCCCGAGGCCTTCTTTCACACGCCGGATAAAACTCTTTTTGTTTTATTAAAGCTAAAAGAAAAAGAATCAAATTATCAATTCAAAAACGAAAATGACTACGCTGAATATTACAAGTCAATTATTAATAATCGTAACTTTTTGGAATATTCAAACAAAGTATGTGACACTTTTGATAACAGTGTTATTCTAAATGATTATGAAAAGTTTATCAAAAAATCCTTTTATATTGTTGAAGGAAGATCAAAATAAATAAAAACAGTTGAAAAAATATAAAAGACTTGTTTAAAAGACGATGCCTGAAGCAGAACGGCATTGTCTTTTTTATTGCAATGGCAAAAACGAGGCTGCAAAACGATATAGTATAAAAATATAGACTTTTTTTATAATATATGGTATATTTATATGAATTGTGTTTTTTGTTTAATTTCTTTCAAAAAGGAAGTATTCAATGAAAAATCAGGGCAAACAGTCAATGATGAACGGCGCGATGATTCTTGTTGCGTCAACAATACTTGTTAAAATAATAGGCGTTATTTTCAAAATTCCCATGACGGATATGCTCGGCACCGTAGGCAGAGGCTATTTCAATTCCGCTTATGAGGTTTATACGCCCATTTTCTCAATAGCAATGTCAGGCCTTTCGGTTGCCGTTCTCAAAATGGTTGCCGACGCGGCAGCAAAGGGGCAATACGGCGAAACACTTCGCGTTCAGAAGGTTTCAAAAAAAATATTCTTCCTTGTAGGTCTCGCGGGCACACTGTTTATGTTCGCAATCACCTACCCCTACGCGAAATATATTGCTAATGTGCGCAACATTCCCGCCCTGCTCTGCATTGCGCCCTCCATTTTCTTCTGCTATTATATGTCCGCGTACCGCGGCTATTATGAGGGCAGGTCAAATATGATGCCCACCGGCATTTCGCAGGTTATTGAGGCGCTCGGCAAACTGTGCTTCGGCCTTGTTTTTATTAAAATTATTCAGACAATCGGTATGTCGCAATACACCTCCGGCATGGCGGCCTCGGGCGGAACGCAGGCAACCGTTTTCGGCACGCTTGTAACAAACAACATTGAGGCAAACGGGGCGATAGTCCCCTGGGCGGCGGCAGGCGCCGTGTTCGGCGTTACCTGCGGCTCGGTGGCAAGCACAATCTTCCTCGCTGTTTATTTCCGCATAAGAGGAACGGGCTTCACAAAAGAAGAACTCGAAAGCACTCCGTGCGACAAAACCGACCGCGAGCTTGGCAAAACGATGATAAAAATCGCGGTGCCGATGATTATTTCCGCCCTTGTGCTTAACATTACAAATCTTATTGACACCGCCACAATTCAGGCAAGGCTCAAGGCGGCGGTTGAATCGCCGGAAGGTTTTGAATACATTAAAAATATGTTCAAGGCATCTTTTGACGCCGCCATTGCCCGCGGCAGGCTGAACATAAAAGAGAAAAACGAGGTTATAAAATATCTCTGGGGCTCCTACGGTATGGCCCTTGATTTCAAAGGCCTTGTGCCTATGATTACCGTACAGCTCGGCTTAAGCTCACTCCCCGCTCTCGCAACCGCGTGGACTCAGGTGAAAAAGGCTGAAATCAAAAACATAATTGAGACCGTTTTGCGTATGGCAATGCTCATAGCAATGCCTGTCGGCGGCGGAATGGCCGTTATGGCCAAGCCGATTTTAACAATAATCTACGGCAGAGGCTCAAGCTCCGACTCAATAGCGATAGTCGCTCCGATTATGGCGATTTACGGCATAGCGATGCTTGTAATAGGTGTTTCAACCCCGATTACCAATATGCTTCAGGCCATAGGCAGAAGCGACATTCCCGCAAAAACAGTCTGCGTCGCGGCTGTGCTTAAAATTGTGTGCAACTACATTTTCGTCGGCAATTATCGCATAAACATTTACGGTGCGCTTATCGGCACGGTGCTTTTCTATATAACAGTTGTTGCCGTAAACCTCAACCGCCTGCTCAAGCTTACGGGCGCGAAGGTCAGTTGGGTGAATGTTGTTATAAGGCCCCTCGCCTGCGCCGGGTTTAGCCTTGCGGGAGCTTACGGCGCGTACGCTCTTGCAATCCGCGTTCTGCCCGCCGGCAGCGAGCAGAGCATATTAAACGGCAACACCTTCGCAACGCTTGCGGGCATTGCCGCGGCGGTGATAATCTATGCCGTTACGGTTCTTCTTTTCAAGGCGATACGCAAGGATGACATAATCACCCTGCCCGGCGGCAGAAAGATTGTGGGCATACTCGAAAAACGCAACCTCATTTCCGAGTAAGGGAGCAGAAAAATGACAGAAATTGTTGATATAGACCACGCGGGAGAAATTGACGCCTTTGTTCGCGGGCACGAAAAATGCCATTTTGAGCAAACCTCCTCCTGGGGCAGGGTAAAAAACTATGACGATTGGGCGGGAATAATCTGCCGTGACGCTTCAGGTGCCGTAAAAGGTGTTATGTGCGTTCTGATTTCCAAAATCAACCATACCAATATGACAAGGCTCTACTCCCCGAGAGGCCCTCTGTTTGATGAAAATGACTTTGACACATTCGGTGAACTTATTGAAGCGGCGAAGGCTCTCGCAAAAAAGAAAAACGCGATGGTTCTCAAAATCGACCCGATGATTTTAAACGAGAACAGCGAATTTCTCGCGCTGACAAAAGAGATGGGCTTTACCGTCAACACGGCAACGGATTTTTCACTTTCAAATCCCCGGGTCGCGTATGTGACGGATCTGAGCGAAATACACTCTCATGATGAACTTTTCGCGATTTATCACCGCACAATGAAGGGGCATATCAAAAAATCGGAGAAAAACCTCACCCTTCGTATGGGAACGCAGGCGGACATTCCCGCCTTTGTTGAGATGATGAGGCAGACGGGAGAAAAAAACGGCTTTAAGCCGCACAGCACAAAATACTACACCTCATTCATAAACAACCTTGAAGGCGCGTCGTTCTGGATAGCGGAAGATCAGGGAGACCCCGTTGCCGCGACATTCGCCGTGGAGCTCGGCAACAGAATGTGGTATATGTACGGCTGCTCCGATCAGAGCAGGCTGCAGAACCAGCCGAATGAGTTTTTGCAGTGGAAAATGCAATGCCACGCGGTCGATAAAGGCATAAAATATTTCGATTTAAGAGGCGTTGAAGGCTTCCCGGAGCCGGATAATCCGCACTACGGTCTGCACCGCTACAAACAGAGCCTCGGTTCAACCTTTGTGTGCTACTGCGGTGAGTTTTATCTTGTTTTCAAGCCGCTTGCAAACAAAGCGCTCAATATTCTTCACAAAATCTGAAACAACAAATGAAAAGGATGATAAATCTTGGGTAAAATAATCGCGCTTGTCAACCAGAAAGGCGGCGTAGGCAAAACCACAACCGCCGTCAACCTCACGGCGGCGCTCGGCGCGCTCGGCAAAAGAGTTCTGCTCGCCGATGTTGACCCGCAGGGCAATTCGACAAGCGGTCTCGGCATAAACAAAAGAGGGCTTGCCGCCTCCGCCTATGACGCGCTTGTTAACGGCGCGCCGGCAAAAGATGTTATTCTGAGCACCCCCTATAAAAATGTTTTTGTTATGCCTTCCAATATGGAGCTGGCGGGCGCGGAGCTTGAGCTTGCGTCAATCGAAAAAAGAGAAGCCCGGCTTAAAATCGCACTTGCCCCCGTTAAAGATGATTTTGATTTTATCTTTCTTGACTGCCCTCCCTCTCTCGGGCTGATTACCGTAAACGCGTTGACGGCCGCCGACTCGCTGCTTGTGCCCATTCAGTGCGAATACTACGCGCTCGAAGGGCTTTCACAACTTGTGAACACGGTGCGAACTGTCAAAAGGCTTTATAACCCATACATTGAAATGGAGGGCGTTGTTCTTACAATGTATGACGGCAGGCTCAACCTTACACAGCAGGTTGTCGCCGAAGTTAAAAGATGCTTCCCGAAAAAGGTTTACGCAACCGTTATTCCGCGCAATGTAAGGTTAAGCGAGGCTCCGAGTTACGGTCAGCCCGTAATCTATTATGATAAATCCTCGCGCGGAGCGGCGGCATATATCGCGCTTGCCGAAGAATTCGCGGCAAGAAACAAACAGTAAAGGTCAGGAGATTAAAATGGCAGCAAAAAAAGGCTGATTGGGCAAGGGAATAGACGCCCTGTTCATAGACAACGCAACGGAGGATCTGTCATCAAGCGCTTCCGTTCGCCTTAAACTTATGGACATAATACCGAACAAGGAACAGCCGAGAAAAAATTTTGACGATGAAAAGCTGACGGAGCTGACGCAGAGCATAGCTGAACACGGCATTTTACAGCCGTTGCTTGTTCGCCCCATGCCCGACGGAACATACCGCCTTGTGGCAGGCGAACGCCGGTGGAGAGCCGCCCGCGCGGCGGGCCTCGGCGAAGTGCCCGTTGTAATAAAAGAGATGACGGATGAGCAAGCGTCTGTTTTCGCTCTTGTTGAAAACCTGCAAAGGGCCGACCTCGACCCCGTTGAGGAGGCGCAGGGCTTGCGTAAATTGATGGAAGATTTCGGCTTGACGCAGGAACAGGTGAGCGAACGCGTGGGCAAATCACGCCCCGCGGTAGCCAACTCTCTCAGGCTTTTGAAGCTTCCCGCGACGGTTCTTGAAAGCCTGTCAAAGGGTGAACTCTCGGCAGGCCACGCAAGAGCGCTTGCCGCTCTGGATGACAGCGACGCAATAATCGAAGCGGCAAGAACCGTAATTTCCAAAAAACTCTCTGTTCGCGAAACAGAAAAACTCATAAAAACTCTTACCTTAGCTCCCAAAAAGAAAGCTCCCCTCCGCACCTCCTCAAGGGACTCGTTTTTTGATGAAGTTGAGCTCTCTCTGGGCAACGCGCTCGGAAGAAAAGCAAAAGTTATAACCGCGCGCAATAAAGAAAGCGGAACGCTTCAGATAGATTTTTACGGCAAGGAAGACCTTGCGAGAATAGCAAAAGCGCTCGATAAACTGAATTAAACTTATTTAAGGAGAATTCGCTATGGATATGGGAACTTTAATTGAAATCAAAAACTGGATTGTCGGTGTTGTTTTCGGGATTTTTGCGGTGCTCACCGTGGTTCTGCCCTCTCAGCTTGCCATGATAGCGGGCGGAAAGGTTACGGATTTTCCGCAGACTCCGGAGAATTTTGTGCCTGAGGTGCGCGTTGTTGCCTTTTCGGACAGCCACAACCGGAACGACAATGTCGCCGCCGCGGTTGACACCGCTTATGAACTGTTCGACAACGACGAAACATACGCGGGCGTTGACGGTTTTTTCACTCTCGGCGATTTCTCAAGCATCGGCGGTGAGGGCGACTACATTAATTTCGCGCGGACTCTCAGCGAGCATGTTCGGGATGATTCGGTTCTTATCAATATTCACGGCAACCACGAATTTAAAAACGACAATTACAACGAGTATTTTGTCAGGAATTTTAATCAGGAACCCAACACCGTGACTGAAATAAACGGTTTTCAGTTTGTGGCTTTTTCCGGTGAACGCTCAATGACCGAGTGGACTTTTACCCCTGCCTCGCTCAAATGGTTTGATGACGCGCTTACCGAAGCGCAGAAAAAATCCGGCGACAGGGCTGTGTTCGTTTTTCAGCATCCTCACGCATGGGGCACGGTTTACGGCAGCACCTACTGGGGCGACCCGCAGCTCAACCCCATTTTCAACAAGCACCCCGGCATTGATGATTTCTCCGGCCACTCGCATTTCCCGATGAACGACCCGAGAAGCATTTTGCAAACCAAATACACAACAGTCGGCTGCGGCGCTATGGCAACATTTGAAACGGATAAAAGCTTCCTGCCCGGCCACCATCCCGACGGCTATGACAAAGCTGCGCAGATAACCGTAATCGAAGCGGATTCCGACGGCAGTGTGCGCATTCGCGGCTACGATGTTTTCTCGAAAACCTGCTTCTGCGATTACTATATTGAAGACGCCAACGACCCCTCAACCTTCGCATATACCTACAAAAACAGGAAGGCTCATGACGAAGCCCCCGTTTTCTCAAAGGATATGAGCGCGACCGCTTATAAGAACGACGGCGGCGAATGGGTAATATCGTTTGACGAGGCAACTCCCGCGGAAGGCTATATAGTGCACAACTACACTGTTACAATCAGGGATGAAAACGGCCAAAAAGTTTTCTCAGACAAATTTGTTGATGACTATTTTGTGTTTGATGATGACAGCACCGCCGATTTCCGCATAGGCTCCGATACATTGGAAAGCGGCAAAACCTATACTCTGACTGCCAAGGCGGAAAGCGCCTACCGCAAAACCGCGGTTTCGCCCGAAATAACCTTCACCGCTCAATAAAAAAGATATAACCGCTGTTCCTTTGTGAGCGGCGGTTTTTTGCGTTTTTTCGGAAAAATATCCGTTTTTGTTGTAAAGTCCGTATTATTGTACACCCGGCAGGTTATAATCGGCTCAAAGAACGAAAAAGGAGAGTTGATTATGAACAGAATCTATTTTACGCTCACAGGCACAAACCACCGCTACGGCAGCGATTTTATTGAGCCCGGAATGACGGTACGCCTTGTAAAAGAGCCCGACAATGAGGTGGATAAAGAAGCAATCATGATTGAAATGGAGGGGCTCGGTCAGGTAGGCTATGTGGCAAACAGCCCCTACACCGTTGAGGGTGAAAGCTACAGCGCCGGCAGGCTCTATGATAAAATCGGAGACACCGCCGAAGGCACCGTTCTCTATGTTCTGCCCAAAGGCGTTCTCTGTTATATTGAGGACGGGGAGCCCGACGGGGCGGACGGCGAGTGAGCGCGGAGGAGGGCCGACAGATGACTTACGGCGAATACAGAAACCGGTTTGAGACTGTCGGGGATTTTATGCGGGCGTACGGAAAACTTCCGGAAGAGGAAGTCAGAGCGCTTATTGACGCAGGCGACAGTCCGGGGTTTATTAAAGCGTGTATGTTCACGGCGTGGAGACGGGCGAAGGAAGAGGCGGAGGATGATTCCTCCCTCGACAGTGATTGCATTTCTTTTTAATAAAGAATAATAACTCCTTATAATTTCTACTGTTGTACTCTTATCTGAGTTTTATACAACCGCACATATAACGCGAAACAGGGAGGAAATCCGCGGATTTCCTCCCTGTATGTTTTCACTGAACTTCGATGCCGTCTTTTTTGATTTGCGTTATTTTGCTGCCTTTAACAAAAAACACATTCTTTGAAATATCCATAAGAGGTTTGTCGTTAAAGGAGTCGGTATAGAGGCTGTCTATTTCCTCATCGGGGTAACGCTCGCGGAACATTTTTACCTTGTTCTCCTTATAGCAGAAGCGTTTGAGCTTTTTAGTCTCATACTCAACCTCTGAGGCGATAAAGTTTTTGACCCCGAGCCTGCGGCAGATTTCCGCAAGCACAAAATCAAGGCAGGCGGAAATGATAATATCATCATCACTGCGCTGTTTTATATAAAATGATTTGATTTTGTAGGCGTGCGTGTTCCAGAAATCATCAACAACCGGGGCAAGGTCGGGTATTTTTGTTCTGCCGTATTCCTCAATTCTCGGCGAATACTTGTTGGCAATGTCATCCATAGAGAGCTTCGCTATTTTATAATCCTTAAGGATTTTGAGCCCCCAGGGGATTTTTGCCACAAGCGACGGGTCTTTTTCAAGAAAATAGAGAAACAGGTCAACGCCCGACTCTCCGTCATAAATCGTGTTGTCAAAATCATAAACCGTCATTTTTTTGTTCTCCACTCTGTAATTAAATAACTTTTGGTATTTTATCATTTTAAATGTTTAAAATCAATAAAGATTTTATTAATTTGTCATTAAACAAATTATAATAAACCGGCGGTATTATTCCGCGCCGCCCAGCACCCGCTCCAGCGTTTCGCCTAAAATGTTGCGCTTTGCCCGGTCGGAAATATTCATATTATTGATTCTTTCAATATCCGCCTTTATATAATCTTCACTGTTGTATGGGAAATCCAGCCCGAAAATACTGCTGTTTTCATCCGTCTGGAAAATAACCGTTTCAAGCTGAGCGTCGGTGAGTGCCCACTGTGACGGGCCTTCTCTGTCGCTTATTGAGGTCCAGCCCGCGAAAACTCTCGGCTGCACGCCGCCGCGCGAATTGTTGCACATCACGGCAAGAGCCTCATTGAAAAAATGAAAACCGCCTATATGTTCCAGACTGAAACGCAGCCCCGGAAAATTCCATGCAACCTCATCAAACAGAACCGGCAGGTTGTCGCGGAGCCTGTGCCAGTGCATACCGCAGTGAAAAGAGATAAAAAGCCCCTCCTCCTGTGCCTGTTCATAAACCTCAAACGCCTCCGGAGAATCTATGCGAAACTCCTGATAAGGCGGGTGCATTTTGATTCCTTTGAACCCGAGTTCTTTTATTCTTTCGACCTGACCGCTTAAATCGGGCGCGTCAAAATCTATTGTGCCGAACCCGACGAGCTGAGGAATATTCTTTATCTCATCCGCGAGCCAGCCGTTGGGCTCGCCGGCAAGCCCCGCCTCATTGAAACGGTCCGCAAACGGGGCAAAGCACACCGCCTTATCTATTTTGCACCGTTCCATAAGCGCGAGCAGGCGTTCAACCGTGCCCTCGGGTTTGATTGCCTCGGGAAAAACATGAGCGTGGTTTGCAAAAATCATCTTAACGCCGCCTTTCGGTTTTATTCATATTAATTATAACAGCAGCCGCGCAATATGCAACCTGTTTTTTGAATATTTGTATATTCCGTTTTAAACTTTTGTAACCTTTTCGCGTATTATATGCACCCGCCGTGAATGATTTTTCACAAACCACGGCGGCCTTTTCCCGCACCGCCGCCGCCCGCCGCAGCACAATCCGGAACCACATAATGAAGCTCTCTTTTATATTATACTATAGATATAGGATTTTTTGCCTGTGAAAACGCGAAAAACCGGGCAAAACGCACATTTTGTTACAATTTGTAACTTTTTATATTTTTCACAAAAACCTGTAACCTTTTAGCGTATAAACATTCATAATAGTGAATATTATTCATTTTTCATTCCATATCGGCACAAAACAAAAAACGGTTTTGTGCATTATGCACAATTTTCACCTCTCAAAAAATTTGACAATTAACAAAAATGCAATTATAATGCCGTCTGCAAAAGGAAATAAGGGCAATTTGTATCCAAAAACAGGACTCAGCTTAAATGGACTGATGCAAAAATAAGGAGAATTTTTATGACAATTGATTTAAAGCCGGAACACCTTCACGGCGCAGCTTTCAGGCTGCTGACGGCTGTCGTTGCCGTAACATTTATATTCTCGGCTACGGTTACTTCTTTTGCTTATTCCAACGGTATTAAAACCGTTACCGTAACAGACGGCTTGCGCACAAGAAGTGTTTCGACAAAACTCGATGACCCCGAACAGATTGTCAAGGCGGCGGGCTTTGCTCTCTCCGCGAACGACGAGCTCTCAACAAAGGCATTCTCGCCCGAAAGCGGCGGAATTATCACCATCAACAGAGCAAAAACGGTCAGGGTTATTGACAACAACAAAATCGTTTACTGCATAGGCTACAACACGCTGGGCAACACCCTGCGTGACCGCGGCTTCGGCACAAGCGAAAACATTGACAGCGACATTCCTCTTGAAGAAAATGTTTTTGACGGAATGCAGGTTGTCATCAACAGAGCCTTCCCCGTTAAAGTTGTTGCGGACGGTGAAGAAACAACGCTTTACACCATGGGCTCAACAGTCAGCGACCTTCTTGATGAAGCGGGCGTTGAAGTCGGCGATGAGGATGATGTAAACCGCACGCTCACCTCAGATGTTTCAGACGAGGCGACAATAACCGTTGACCGTGTGGAATACATTGAAAGAACCGCCAAAGAAGAAATCCCGTTTGAGACGCAGACCGAAACCTCAGCCGATATATTCGAGGGTGAAAAAGAGGTTGTTACCGCCGGCGTCAAGGGCGAAAAAGAGCTTGTTTACAAAGACAAGTTCGTAAACGGCGAGCTTGAGTCATCCGAGCTTGTAAGCGAAACAACCGTTAAGGAACCCGTAAAAGAGGTTGTTAAAATCGGTGCGAAAAAGCGCCCCGCTCTCATAATTTTCAAAAACGGCGTTGAACCCATTTCTGACCTTGATGTTCCTTCCTATGTCAAACTCGACTCCAACGGCGTGCCCAAAAACTATGTTGATTACCTTGAAGGCGCGGCCACGGCTTACACCAACGACCCTCAGACCTCAACGGGCAGAAAGCCCCAGCAGGGCATTGTGGCGGTTGACCCGAAAGAAATCCCCTACGGAAGCGAGCTGTATATAGTTTCAAAAGACGGTCAGTATGTTTACGGCTACGCCATAGCCGGCGACACAGGCGGATTTATCTACTCAACAAACAATATCGCCGACCTTTATATGGACACATACGATATGTGCTGTGAATGGGGCCGCAGAGATATTGCCATATATGTTATCTCATACGGCAACGGCAAGTAATAAAAGAAATTAAATCCCTTTTTTCGGGACCACTCATTTTCCCGCTCGGATTTTCCGGGCGGGATCTTTTTTGCGGCGACCCACTCTTTCGCTTATATGCTTATATATAAAAATTTTTAAAAATACTATATGCAATATAAAAATAGTGTGTTATAATATATCTTGTATTTTTGTTTTCCGAAATATCTTCGGGCAGGAGGTGCCGTATGCAAAACGAGGAGGGGCTGATTATCGGCAGAAACGCCGTTGCCGAAGCTCTTAAAAGCGGGCGTGAGATTGACAGCCTTTTTGTCGCCAAAGGCGAAAGAAGCGGAAGCATCGGCAAAATAATCGGGCAGTGCCGCGAGCTCGGCGCTGTTGTAAAGGAAGTTGACCCGCGCAAGCTTGACAAAATCTGCTCGGGCGAAAACCATCAGGGCGTTGCCGCTTTCGCCGCCGTTCACGAATACGGCACGGTTGAGGATATGCTCAAAAAGGCGGAAGAAAAAGGCGAAAACCCGTTTATAATCGTCTGCGATGAAATTGAAGACCCTCACAATCTGGGCGCGATAATCCGCACCGCCGACGCCTGCGGAGCGCACGGCGTAATTATTCCCAAACGGCGGGGCGTGTCGCTGACATACGCAGTCGGCAAAGTCAGCGCCGGCGCGGTTGAATATGTTACCGTTGCCAGGGTGCCCAACATTGCGGCAGAACTCGAGACTTTAAAGAAAAAGGGCTTTTGGGTTTACGGCGCCGATATGGACGGCACTCTATGGAGCGAACAGGATTATTCCGGCAGCGTTGCCCTTGTTATCGGCTCGGAGGGCAGAGGCATAAGCCGCCTTGTAAAAGAAAAATGTGATTTTATTGTTTCTCTGCCGATGAAAGGGCATATAAACTCGCTCAACGCGTCGGTTGCGGCGGGAATTCTTATGTATAAAGTTACCGAAAACAGACAACGGGGTGATTGATTATGGAAAATGATAATTTCTCGGCAAATTTTGACCTCGACGCACTGCTGGAGGAAGCAAAAAGCTATTCCTCGGGTGAAAATCCGCCCTCAACAGCCGAAGAAAGCGGCAAAGCCGTATCGGACTGGTCTCTTGATGATATTGACGCCCTCATAGAAGGGCTTGAGAAACCCTCTCCCGAAAAGGACGAAACACCCGCGCAAGCTGAAAATGATGAGCCGGAAAACTATTCCGCAAGGCAGATAAAAGAATTCCCCGGTGAGGATGTTCCCGTTGAAACCTATTTTCGTAAAGACGCAAAACCGGAACCCGTTGCCATAGAACCGGCGGCTCAGGATGAAGAAAAAGATGAAAGCCGCTCCGATGACGGCGAACCCTCTTTCAGTTTTGACAGCGAAATGTCGGAGGATGAAATCAACAGCCTTGTTTCATCCCTTTTCGGCGATTTCGCCATCCCGTCGGAAAAAGACGAAACATCGGCTGAAACACCCGACACGGGCAATATCGGCGGAAACACCGACGATGAACCGAAAACGGTAATATACGAAACCGCCGGCAATGAAATTGAATCTTTAAAAAAAGCCGCTCCGGCGCCGGTTTCTGACAGCGCTCCTTCCTCCGTTGAGGAGGAGTCATCACAAATCCCCGCGGCCCCGCTTTATGAGGATATTTATTCGGGCACCGTTCCCGGCTCTGTTGACCCCGGCGATGTTCACTCAAACGCGGAAGACGCCAATGAAGAAAAGCCGGAAAAGCAGATGGGTGAAATCCGCGAGTTTTCACGCTCAAAAGCCAACGCCAACAAGCTTGCCGGAATGGTTATAAATGATTTTGTTCCCGAAAAAAAGGAGGAGGAACAGCCCGACCCCGACAGGATTCCGGACTATGACCCCCTCGCCGATTACATCGCGGCTCAGAAAGAGAGCGAAGCGGCAGGTATGGAGACCGATGAAAACCGGGAAAGCTTCCTGAACCCGATGAAGCTTGAAAACACAGCGGAAATCGACAATGATTTTTTAGAACCCTTTGACAAGCCCGGCATTCTGTTCAGAAAAAACCAATACCAGATGACCTCAGACCTTGACCCGCTGCCGATTGTTATTTCGGCGGATAAGGCAAAAGCGGTTGACCGCACAAAGGTAGCCGGAGCGAAAAAACAGCCCGAAACCGTTGAAACAAAAGAGGAAGAGTTCCCCGGTCAGATAAAGCTTTACGGCTTTGAGCCTGTTCCCGAAGAATCAATGCCGGAAAACACAAGCGAGGCGGAACTTGAGGCAATGCTGAGCGAAAACCGGCGCCACAAGGCGAAGGATTTTATCGTCTCGGCGCAGGATATAGAAGGCGAGCCGGAAGAAATCGACGGCATTTCGTTTGAAAAATTATCGGATTACGAAGAACCCGCGCAAACCGACGGCAAAAAGGCCGCCCCGGGCAAAACAAAAACCCCGAAAAAGGCCCCGGGCAAAAAAAGATTATATTCGATCAAAAAAAGCCTGCCCGAATATAACGAGCCCGCCGACCGCAGGCATGTTCACGCCTCGCTCAACGCGGCGGCGATTATCTGCCTGAGACAGATTTTTGTTGACGCGGTTATTGAAATCGTTCTGTTCATTTTCAACATGGTTGCGGCATTTTCCGATTCAACCCTGTTCTGCCGCGGCGGCACCGGCTATTACACGGCAAACGCCGTTTTGCTTATTGCCGCCATTGTGTTCAACAGCAGAATTTTTGCCTCCGGCTTTAAGTCACTCCTTAACGGCAGCCCCGACGCTTCAAGCGTTGCGGCAATTGTCGGCACGGTTGTGTTCCTGCACAACACGGTTGCGGCGGCTGTTGAAATGAGACAGGGCGGCGACACTCCCGTTTTCGCAATGCTCGGCGTTCTTGCTTTTGCGGCGGTGAGCGCTGCCGATTATTTCAACGCGAAACGCATTATCAAAAATTTTGAGCTTTGCGCGTATAAATATGAGAAAAAGCTTTATACCGTACATAATTTTGAAGATGAAAACGAGATAAGAGAACTCAGCAGAAGTTTACTGCTTGACAGGGCGGATCTGCTTTACTCTTCAAAAACCGATTTTCCTTCGGACTTTATCAAAAACTCCGACAACACATCCGCCGAAATCAAAGCGGTTAAAAGAGTTCTGCCTGTTGCGGCGGCGGCGGCGATTATTACGGCGGCCATCAGCGCGTTTATTTCAAGAGATGTTCTCGGCGCCTTTACCGCGGCATGCTGCGCGTTCGGCCTGAGCGCGCCTCTGTTCTCGGCTCTTGTTCCCGCTGTTTCGGTTTATTCCGCCAATAAAGCGCTCAACGCCGACGGCGCCCTTGTTTCGGGCATAGACAGCGCGGCGGAATTCGCCGGCACAAACGGCGTTGTTCTTGACAGCGGAGACATTTTCAACCGCGAAAAATGCCGTATGCACGGAATGGTTGACTTCAAACAGATAAGAATGGATGACCTTCTTGTTTATGCGGCGGCTCTTGTAATAAAATCCAACGGTCCGCTCAGAGTTTGTTTTGAAAGCGTTATCAGCGAGGATCACAACCTTCTGCCCACGGTCAGGGACCTTGCCTATGAAGACAAGCTCGGCATTTCTGCAAGAATTCATTCCCAGAAAGTGCTGCTCGGCAACCGTACCCTGCTTGAAAACCACGGCGTTACCGTTCCCGACAAATCACTTGAGGAAAAATACACAAGCACGGGCAAAAGGGTTATGTACCTTGCCGTTTGCGGCAAACTCGCGGCAATGTTTGTTGTAAGCTACGCGGTTGACCTCAACCTGCGCAACCTTTTTGAAAAGCTTGAGGATGCCGGCGTTACCGTAATTGTGCGCACAAACGATGTAAATGTTACGGAAGATTTGCTCTCACGGGGATTCGGCCTGCCCAAATCGGCTTTTTGCGTGCTCGGCAGTGTTGCCGGCAGACTTTTTGCCCGCAGAAAAGATGAGGTTTCCGACAGGGCTCCCGCGAAGCTTGCCCATAACGGCAACGCGTTTACAATGCTTCGCGCCGTAACAGCGGCGGCGGCTGTGCTTCGCAACGCCGATTTCGGCATAATGCTCCAGATTGCGCTGAGCGTTCTCGGTTTTGCCGTTTGTGCGATTCTCGCGGCAACATCTTCCGGCCTCGGAGCGATAACATCATGCCTTGTCGCGGCGGCAACAGCGGCGGCGGCATACTTTGTTTCGGATTTAATTAACAGAAAGGATTGATAATATGAGCATCAGAATCGGACTTTACGGCTACGGCAATCTCTCAAAGGGCGTTGAATACGCAATAATGCAAAACCCCGACACGGTTCTTGCCGCGGTTTTCACAAGACGCGACCCCTCAGCGGTAAAAACAATCACACCCGGCGTTCCTGTTTATAAATCGGATGAAGCTCCCGCTCACAAAGATGACATCGATGTTATGATTGTTTGCGGCGGAAGCGCTACAGACCTGCCCGTACAGACTCCCGCCCTCGCGAAATATTTCAATGTGGTGGATTCATTTGACACCCATGTTCGCATAGCGGAGCATTTCGCGAATGTTGATAAAATCGCGAAAGAAAACGGAACAGTAGGCGTTATCTCCGTAGGCTGGGATCCAGGCCTGTTTTCGGTCAATCATATTTACGGCGACGCTGTTCTGCCCGTGGGCAAAGATTACGCGTTCTGGGGCAAAGGCGTAAGCCAGGGGCATTCCGACGCGATCCGCCGGGTTGAAGGCGTAAAGGACGCGAAACAGTACACCGTTCCCGTTCCCGCCGCTCTTGACGCGGTAAGAAGCGGTTCAAACCCCGAACTTACCACCCGCCAGAAGCACACAAGAGAGTGCTATGTTGTTGCCGAAGAGGGTGCCGACAAAGCGAGAATAGAAAAAGAAATCAAAGAAATGCCAAACTATTTCGCGGATTATGACACAACTGTTACTTTCATTTCGCAGGAGGAGCTTGACCGCGACCACAGCGGCCTTCCTCATCAGGGCTTTGTTTTCCGCTGCGGCAGCATAGGCAAAGACGGCGGCGATAAAGCAATAATTGAATACCGCCTCACACTTGATTCCAACCCGGAATTCACGGCTTCCGTTCTGCTCGCCTATGCGAGAGCGGCTTACCGCCTGAGCGCGGAAGGCTTTAAAGGCTGCAGAACCGTGCTTGATATAGCCCCCTCCTACCTTACCGCGAAAACCGGCGATGAACTTTTCGCCTATCTTCAATAAATACGGCACAGATAAAAAGCTTGCGTTTCCGTTATAAAGGGTAAAGAAATCCGCGTTCAGTCAAGCGTTCGCTGTTTTGCTTCACAGTTTGTGCATAAAAGAGTTAAAAACATTTCACAAATTATATAAGATTTCTTAAAAGAAATGTATTAAGATACAGATAAACAAACAAGACGAATTCGGTGTTTGATATTCAACCCTTCCTTTTATACAGTTTATTTCTTTTCATTGGATTTCTCTTTTTGGTGAAAGCAGTCGCTTCGGCGGCTGCTTTTTCCGTTTCGCCACGTATGCCGTCCGCCGGAATTTCGGCAAAAAAGGAAAAGCGGAGGCCGGTCGGGCGTTACACGCCTTTTAATCAACCGGTCTCCGCCGTATTTATTAATTATAACTGTTCGCGCGTCAGAAATAAAGTTTATCTGTTTTGGGCACAAGCTCACAAAGGGCGTTTTTGCAATACTCAATAAGCCTTGCCTTATATTCCTCGTCTTCTTTCGCCTTCCTTACCGTTCTGCGAAGAATGCGGGCGTAACAGATAATCGCGGACATATTTTCAATTTCCGCAAGCACGCTTTCATCATCTGTCTCAAAATACGCCTTGAGTGTTTCATTCCAGAAAAGAACGGCTGTGTCATGTGTAATGCCGAGGAACTTTTCAACATTGTTTTCATCAATGCAGCTGAAGCCTATATAAGCCGCGTAAATGGCGGAAAACTCAAAAACCGGATGCCCCATGGCAAGGGTATCCATATCAATAAGCCGGTTTTCGCCGTTTTGCCTCATTATATTTTTTATATGGTAATCGCCGTGAAGCATATTTAATGTTTCGGGCACTTCTTTTACAAGAGCAACCAGCTTTTCGCCCACATCGCCGGGCAGATAGTCACGGCAGAATTCCGCCCACATAAGCGCCTCCGCCTTTTTATCGGGCAGCTCACCCGGTTTTAACTGTGTTGAATGGATTGTTTTGAGTATTTCAACACTCTGCCTCGCGAGTGCCCGCGTTTGAGACGGGTCGGCAATCAAAAGCTTTGCGAATGATTCGGCGTTAAGCAGCTCAAACACCGAGCCGTAAAGGTCACCCACCTGAACAACATCATAGGGTATTGCCGTAGGCACACCCATAACAAAGGCTTTTCTTGCAAGCTCACGCTCGTTTTTGATTTCATCGAGAGCGTCGCTGTTTTTATAAACTTTGACAACAGTGTCTTCATCAATGCGGTAAACCTTTCCGTTCGCGCCCTCGCCGATAACCTCGCAGCCGTCTGTACTCAGCTTTCTGTAGGCTTTTGAAATCTCCATCATTTCGGTAAAACCGGTCATATCGAAAATATCATAAACCTCGGATGTGCAGTTGATGATTTTTGTTGACGGATTGTCTTTTTTAAGGCGCAGCACAACGCGCAGACCCGCACTCGAAATATATTCAAGCCCCGATGCGTCAAGGGTCAGCTCGCCCTTGAAGCTGCCGATTTCCTTTTTTATTTTTTCCTCAACCTCCGCGGCGTTTGAGGAGCTTATTCTGCCCGTGAGTTTAACTGTTAAACTGTTGCTCATTTTACATCCCCCCGTTTTAATTGTTTCCGAAAACAAGACGGAAAAGTCTTTCATATTCCCTGTAAGCGGGGTATTCCTTTAATTCCGCCGTGTATTCAAGCACTGTCTGATGATACCACTTCTGTTCCGAAATGTCGGTAACATTGAATTTTTCAAACGCCGCGCTGCCTCTTTTTTCATAATCCGCCGCCAGCGCGCGCATATTTGAGAGTTTGTCGGCAACCCAGAGTATTTTTGTTTTTGTTCCCGCCGTACGCAAAACCTCAAGGCTTTCAACCTTGCGGATTTTCCAACTTTCCGCCGGCGGCAGCTCCGGGCGCTTGTTTTCCGTTTCATGTTCAACAAGAAGGGCTATATCGGGCCCGAAATTATCAATAATATCCTGAGCCGTAACCGGCGTGTCTTCAACCGTGTCGTGCAGCAGCGCCGCGCATATAACATCCTCATCCTGCGTCATTGAAGCGGCAATCGCGGCAACCTCAAACGGATGCAGTACATAGATTCCGCCGTCTTTTCTCTTTTGCCCGGAATGCGCCTTCACGGCAAATTCCACGGCTTTTTCAAATTTGCTCATTTCTGCCCCCCTCTTTAAGTTATAAAATCATATATATTTATTATATTTAATAACATTGAAAAGTCAACAAAAACCTCTTTGTTTGTGCCTGTAATCTCGCTCAAATTTAAAATTTATCGAAAAACAATAAAATATTTATTGACAAACGATAAATCCGGTGGTATATTGTTCTCGAACAAATCAAATATTCCGATAAAACGGAGGAGAAAAAATGATTAAACGAAATGTTTCCGCGGCGGTTTCTTTGGGGGTTTGTATTGTTTCATCACTCGCCCTTGCCGCTCTGATTTTTACAATGCCTTCTTTTTTCAGTTGGTTTTATTCCGCCTTTAACGGCGAAACGCAATCGGCAAAAGCGGTAATAAAAACCGTGGTTACCGCGTTTTATATCTGTGTGCCGTTTGCCGCCGCCGCTCTGTTTATGATGATAAAAATCCTCATAAACATACTCAATGACAGGGTTTTTGTATTTGCGAATGTTGTTCTGTTCCGTTTTCTCTCGTGGTGCTGTTATGCCGTGCTTATAATCACCTTCGTTTTCGGGCTCAGATACATTCCGCTTTTTGTAATCGCTTTCGCGATGGGGGTTGCAGGCACGCTTCTGCGGGTTATCAAAAATATTATGCAGGCGGCCGTAGAGTTGCGCGAAGAAAACGAGCTTACAATATGAGGTGCGGTTATGATTACGGTTAATCTTGATGTTGCTCTCGCAAAAAAGAAAATGACTTCCGGCGAGCTTGCCGAAAAAATCGGCATAACTCAGGCAAATCTGTCAATACTCAAAACCGGCAAAGCGAAAGCGGTACGCTTTTCCACCCTGAACGCAATCTGCCGCGAGCTTGACTGCCAGCCGGGTGACATACTTGAATATAAGGAGTAAATGATTATGGAACAAAACTTAAATGAAAACGCTTACACATATACCGCTCCTCCGGTAAAAAAAGGATTTATCCCGGACAAGGCAGACGGGGCTGTTGCCGCCGCCGCATTTGTGAGCGCACTCCTCTGCGTATTTTCAGGCCTGTGGGGCGGCTTTAATCTCGGCTGGGCAATTACTTACGCGGTGTTTTTCATATCTCTCAGCGTATATCTCATAAAAACCGTTTATCTTAAAAATGAAACCCGTAAAATAAATATTTTCTCTGTTGCGTGCGGTGTTCTTTCACTTGCATTATGCGTCAATTTTGTGCTCAGCGCCGACAGTCTGATACACTTTTTAAGCTTTGTCGCCATGCTTGCTCTGGGTGTGGTTTATTTTGCGGGTCTGTCGGGCAGAAAAATCCCCGGCGGCGACCTCGGGCTTCTTAAATTCACCATTATGCCCCCTTTTGATTCCGTTTCCTCTCTGCCTGAAAATATACGCTCACTTTTTTCTTCACAGGATGAAAAAAGCAAAAAAACTCAAAAAGCGCTTTTAGGAATAATCTGTGCCGTTCCCGTGCTCGGCGCGGTGATTCCCCTGCTTATCCGCTCCGACGCCGCTTTTGAAGGGCTTGTAGGCAGATTATTTGAAAACATAGGCGAAACAATCGGCAAAATCGTTCTTACTGTTATTATTGCCCCGTTTCTTATCTCTTTCTGCCTTTTTCTGCGCAGAGGCAAAAAACGGGAAGATACCGCGAAGCCATCAAAAGGATTTGATACCGTTTTTATTTCGGCATTTATGTTCACGCTCAACACCTGTTATCTCGTTTATCTGCTTTCTCAGACAGCGTATTTTTTCAGCGCTTTTTCGGGTATTCTTCCCGAAGGTGCTGCGTCATACGCGAAATACGCGAGACGCGGCTTTTTTGAACTGTGCGCTGTGTGCGCAATAAACCTTTTTGTTTTCTTTTTTATGATAATTCTCTCACGGTCAAAAAACGGCGGAATGCCGTCTGTTTTGAAGGCTCACGGTGTTTTTCTGAGTGTGTTCACCCTTGTTATAACAGCCACCGCGATTTCAAAAATGGTTATGTATATCGGCAAATACGGTATGACGGTTGACCGTATTTTCTCAAGCGCGTTTATGGTTTTTTCCGCCGTTGTTTTTATTTCAATGCTGCTTCGCTGCTTCAGCGAAAAGATTAAAATTCTGAACACCGCTTTTATTACGGCGGGAATAATTCTTCTTATTCTCGGCGCGGGCAACGCAAACGCACTTACCGCGAAATACAATGTTGCCGCTTACCGTGACGGCAGGCTTAAATCCATTGATTTTGAATACCTTGAATCCCTCGGAGAAGACGGAGTTCCGTTCCTTATTGAAATCGCGAACGGCGAAGATGAAAATCTGAGCAGACTTGCCCGTGTATCACTCTCAAATGTGCTTCCCTGTTACTACACGGGAGAATACAGCAATGTCTATGACGAAAACGGCAATCCTGTTGTTGATCTAAACGAAATTTCATATTTTATTCCCGACGGCGGAAAAGCCTACAGCGAATTTTACAGTATGAACATTCCACGGTACAGACTGTATAAGCTTGCCGACTCTTTTATAAAAAGCAATCCCGGATTTTTTGAGCAGGCTGAAAAAGAAAGAATTGCATCGGTAATAAACGGGAGTGAATCCTCTTTTCAAAGAGAAAATTCCGCCGAATAAAAAAAATCCGCGCACGGATGCCTTCATCTCGGGGCATCCGTTTTTGTGTAATAAACAATCTGCAACCCAAAACTTGACACGCCTTAAATTATCTGTTATTATTCCTTTACCGTTAATTATAAAATAAAAAATACTTGATATTGGTTTTGTTTTATATTATTATAATATGATGAACAAAACCTGTCGGGCTTTGTTTGGGTCATGCAGCGGTTGGTCCTGTGCGGCGGGGCACCGTGAACCATGTCAGGCGGGGAACCGAGCAGCATTAAGCGGCACGTCTTGCGCGCCACAGTCTGCCT
>ONON01000054.1 GCA_900319455.1 uncultured Eubacteriales bacterium | reverse complement strand
CTGTTCATCTTTGCAAAATACAGAAAAATATTGTGAAAGCCTTATGAGCAGGTATGACTGCGTCGCTCTCGCGACTCCGGTTTACGCTTTTAAAAAATCACCCGACTACACACCGGGCGACCCGTTTGGAAATACGGACAGCGGTACGGTTTGGAGCGAGCTTAATCCGAACGGCGCGAACTGGTGGCTTGAGGCGATTGACGCAAGGCAGGCGTGGGATTATGACGGATATTTCAAAAAAACAATAACGGGAATTGTTGACAGCGGCTTTGAACTTGACCACAAAGAGCTGATAAACAAAATCAGCTTCCCGAACCAAAGGCAGAAAAAAAGAAACCTGCCTGACCGTCACGGCACCCATGTTGCGGGAATTATAGGCGCGGAGCATAACAACAGCACGGGCCTTGCGGGAATAGTCCGAAACGCCGATCTTCTTTGCGTTGACTGGCAGCCGGATAAAGACGCCAAGCAGGATTGGAACACAAGTGTTCACATTTTTTTCGGGGTAATTGATGTTGTTAAGGCGGGTGCTAAGGTGATAAATCTATCGCTTGGCAGTTCCGGCAGTATTGAAAACGGCAGCGAAGGCAGTAAATTTGAGCTTTGGGCGGATTCTGCCATTCATTCCGCTTTGCTTTCCGCTCTGCTCGGCAACGGCTATGATTTTGTTATATGCCAGTCAGCCGGCAACGGCAACAAAAACTCCGAACCTGTTGACGCAAAATATAACGGCACTTTTACGGGCATAAGCAAAGATAACGCTGTTTCAATAAGACTGCGCGTTTCAAAGCAGGATATATTAGACAGAATTATTATTGTTTCCGCCGCGCGAAATGACGGCAACGGTGAATATTCACAGGCGTCTTTTTCAAATGTCGGCAGTCAGGTTTCAATAGCGGCGCCCGGTGTCAGCATTTATTCCTGCACCGGCGGAACAGATGAGTGCGAATATCTTTCGGGAACATCAATGGCGGCACCGGTTGTCACAGGAGTTGCGACTCTTGTATGGAGCGTAAACCCGGAATTTACGGGTGCGCAGGTTAAAAAAATTATTACAGACCCAAAAAACAGTGACGCGGTCGCGAAAGCTCTGACGGAAGATAAGAGGGTTTTTGAAGAACTCAACTACCCGGATTACGCTATGGTTAACGCAAATCTTTCTGTTCAGGCTGCTTTGCTTGAAACTTATGATATGGGCACGGTAACGGGCAAAATAGAGGGGTGTGAGGAAGTTACGCTGACACAAAACGGTAAAAAATCTGTTTATACCGTGCTTGATGACGGCTCCTTCTCATTTGTCGCCCCCGTCGGCAAAGCTACGCTTTCGGCAGGCAAAACGGATAAAACGGATGACTTCTCCACAGAGATTATGATTGAGAAAAACAAAACTTATAACATAGGCAGTATTGTTTTTACAGCGGATGATGGAAATTCATTAACCGGCTGAAAATCTGTTATTTACAGAAAATTATCCCGCCTCTCAGATATGTGAGAAGCGGGATGTTTTTATTTAGGTTGTTTAATTATTTGTCAAGATTTCTCTTGCAGACCGTAACGGTCTTGAAAACATCTTCAAACTTGTTAAGAGCTTCGTCAATAACCTCGTCGGTGTCTGCGAGTGAGGTGTAAAGTCTGCTGCCCGCAAGGGTAACAATGCCGTGCGCCATATAAGCGGCGCCCATTTCTTCCATAGCAACCTTTCTGCGGAGCATTTCGGGCTTTGTTTTAAGCATGGGAATAGCCGATTTCGCAATGTTGAGCGAGCTGAAGTCGTAGCTCATCGCGCCGGAGCATTCAAGGTGAACAATGGAACCCTGGTTATAAACTACGAAGGGAAGAGCGTATTTGTCAATAAGCCCCTGAAGGCCCGCAACAAGCCTGTCGCCCGCCTCGCCTGCTTTTTCGCAAGCGTTTGTCTTGACGATTTCCTGAATTGCGCAGTAGCCTGCGTACGCTGAAAGCGGGTTTGCCGCGAGAGTACCGCCGACATAGGCTCTCTTCATCATTGTGCCTACGCCTGCCGCCATACCGCTGACAAATTCTTTCTTGCCGCCTACGCCGCCCGCTGAGGGGTAGCCGCCGGCAACGATTTTGCCGAATATTGTAAGATCGGGAACAACATTGAAATAACCCTGCGCGCCGCCGGGGCCAATGCGGAAACCGGTAACAACTTCGTCCATAATGAACAGGCAGCCGTATTTGTCGCAGAGCTTGCGAACGCCCGCGTTGTAATCGAAATCAACGGGTCTTGTTCCGCTTTCGGGGCCTACGGGCTCTACGATAACGCAGGCTGTGCCGCCGCGGAACTTGTTGATTTTAAGCATACTTTCAAGCATATTAAGGTCGTTGGGGCGAACTTCATCGGTTGTGCTGTAGCAGCTTCTGGGAATGCCGTGGCTTTCAAGGAAGAATCTTGAACCCGGGATTTTAAGGCCGTAAACCATCTGGTCTGACCAGCCGTGATAAGCGCCGCCGACTTTGATAACTCTTTTTGCCTTTGTCGCGTTACGGGCAACACGGATTGCCGCCATAACGGATTCCGTGCCCGAGCCGAGCATACGGAACATTTCAACATTGGGCATATTTTTATTGATTTCTTTTGCGAGAAGAAGCTCAGCCTCATGGAAAAGACCGGTTACGGGGCCGCAGGTCTCAATGAGTTCTATGGCCTTTTTGCGAACGGGCTCATAGTTGCTGCCGAGAATTGTGGGGCCGCCCGCCTGAAGAAAGTCGGTGTATTTGTTGCCGTCTTTATCCCAAAGATAAGCGCCTTCCGCCTTTGTAATGCAGATGGGGAACGGATAGTTGAAAGCAAGGTTGTGCTGAACACCGCCGGGGATGTACTGCTTTGCTTCTGTTGTGATTTCTTTTGACTGTTTGCAGTTCTCATCAAAATGTTTAAGAACTCTGTCAAGCTCGTCATCGCTTATGCTGTAAATGGGCATTGATGTAAGCTTGTGAAGTTTGGCATAGATGGTTTTAGCATCCTGCCATTTGCTGATACCGTAGCCGTTTGCCATTGATTATTCCTCCTGATTTTTTAAAAAGTCAATAAAATTATTTATTTTTTTATCAATTTCAGCCGGATTGTCAAAAGATTCTTTTTCAATGAATTTCTGAAAAATCAGACCGAAATATGCTCCGAAAATTAAAGATGAAATATCTTTTGATGAAAACTGTTTTTTGAGCGCTTTGTAACCGCTTGCCTCTATTTCGTTTGTAATCAGCGAGAGAACATCAACTGCGGAACTTCTCTCGGGCGAGAGAATACTGCGCACAAAAAGCTGAGTAACAAGGTAAGGGTAGGGGCATGTGTCTTTTGCAAGCTGATGAAAAACCCTGTTTATTTCAGCTTCGCTGCTTCCGTCTGCCGTTGCCGATTCGAGAATGTCGTCAATTTCTTCATTTGCAATCTGCATAAGCAGGTCGTCAACCGACGAAAAATGCGTAAAGAAAGTGGAACGCGAAACATCAGCCGCTTCAGCTATCTGCTCAACCGTAACATTACCCAGACCGTTTTTTTCAAAAAGCATTTTCGCGTTGTGCATTATGGCGCGGTGAGTATTATCTTTTTTTCTCAGCCGTCTCGACTGTTCCATAAGCACTGACCCCTTGCTTTTTGATTAACCGATGATAATATTATACATTGATAAATTGTGTTTGTAAAGAGTTTTTTGTACTTAAGTACAAAAATATATCACAATTTACTTTTTGTTCATTTTTTATAAAGATTATTCACAAATAAAGGCGCTGTATGGGCAATCGCGCTACAATATGTGTTATGAAATAATTATGAAAAAGCCGCCTGCGGCTGAGGCACAGGCGGTAACAGTTACTTGTCTTCCGCTTTCGGGGCGCCGAGCATGGTAAGCGAGATTCTGCCTCTTGCCGCGTCAACGGCAATAACCCAGACTTTTACAATCTGCCCCACTTTGAGAACTTCGGAAGGGTGCTTTATATATTTGTTTGTGATTTTTGAAATGTGAACAAGGCCGTCCTGGTGAACGCCTATATCGATAAACGCGCCGAAATCGGTTACATTGCGCACGGTGCCTGTCATTTCCATACCCGGCTTCAAATCTGACATTTCCATAACATCCGTTCTGAGAACGGGAGCGGGGAGCTCGTCGCGCGGGTCTCTGCCGGGGCGCAGAAGCTCTTTTATAATATCTTTCAGTGTAGGAACGCCTATGCCGAGTTTATCGGCAACCTTTTCCTCGCCAAACAGTTTAACCTTAGCTTCAATATCAATTATATTGCCGTTTTTAACATCTTCCTTATCATAGCCGCACAGTTCAAGAAGGCTGTTCGCGGCGTCATAGCTTTCCGGGTGAACTCCCGTGTTGTCAAGAACATTTTTGCTCTCGGCAATTCTCATAAAACCGGCACACTGTTCAAAGGCTTTTGCGCCGAGTTTGGGCACCTTTTTAAGTTGTGCGCGCGAAGAGAACGCGCCGTTTTCCTCACGGAAAGCAACAATGTTTTTCGCTATTGAAGAGTTTATTCCCGAAACTCTTGAAAGAAGGGGAGCGGAGGCTGTGTTGAGGTCAACGCCCACGGAGTTTACCGCGTCTTCAACCACACCGTCAAGAGCCGCGTCAAGTTCTTTTTGCGGCATATCGTGCTGGTACTGACCCACTCCTATTGCTTTCGGGTCGATTTTAACAAGCTCGGCAAGCGGATCCTGAAGCCTTCTGGCGATTGAAACCGCGCTTCGCAACGAAACATCATATTGCGGAAATTCTTCCGCGGCGAGTTTGGATGCTGAATATACCGACGCGCCCGCCTCACTGACTACCATATATGAAACATCGGCGCCGAGTTCTTTTATAAGCCCCGCGGCAAACATTTCGGTTTCTTTTGAAGCGGTGCCGTTGCCTATTGAAATGCAGTTCACACCGTATTTTGCGATAAAGCCTTTTATGAGTTTTTTCGCCTGCTCCTTCTGCGCGGCGGTGTGCATATTTGTAACATAAATAACACCCGTGTCAAGCACCTTGCCCGTGGCGTCAACAACAGCGACCTTGCAGCCCGTTCTGTAGCCGGGGTCAAGCCCTATTACTGTTCTGCCTTTAAGCGGAGGCTGAAGTAAAAGTTCCTTGGTGTTAAGTGAAAACACCTTTATTGCCTGAGCGCAGGCGGCTTGTGTGAGGTTGTTTCTCGTTTCACGCTCAACCGAAGGGTAAATAAGGCGCTGGTAAGCGTCGGCTCCCGCCTCACGCACTGTTTCTGTGCAGGGCGAGCCGTTTGACGCGAGGGTGACGCTCGTAATAACATTTGAGGCCTTTACGCTGTCAAGTGTTACGCTGACTTTAAGGAACTTTTCACGCTCACCGCGGTCAATCGCAAGCACCCTGTGCCCCGCGATTTTTTTAACATCCTCTTTGAAATCGTAATACATTTTGTAAACGCTTTCCGCCTCAGGGTCAACCGCCGAAACATTGACAACGCCCGCAACCTCAAAAAGATTGCGAAGACGGCGGCGGATATCCGCGTTGTCGGAGATGTTTTCGGCGATAATGTCCATAGCGCCTGCGAGCGCGTCTTCCGCGGTTTCAACGCCGAGTTCCGCGTTGATATAATCCTTTGCCATATCAATCGGATAATCACTGTCTGCGTTCTGCTCATATATCGCGTCGGCAAGGGGCTCAAGCCCTTTTTCTTTTGCAATGGAAGCCCTTGTTCTTCTTTTCGGGCGGAAGGGGCGGTAGATGTCTTCTATCTCGGCAAGGGTTTTGGCGTTGTCAAGCGCGGCGGAAATCTCATCCGTCATTTTCTCCTGCTGGGTTATAAGGTTGCGCACCTCATCGCGCCTTTTTTCAAGGTTTCGCAGGTATTCGAGCTTTTCGGAAATCTGCCTTATTATCTGGTCGTCAAGGGTGCCGTGAGCTTCTTTTCTGTAACGGGCAATAAAAGGCACCGTGTTGCCGTCATCAAGCAACGCGGCGGTGTTTTCCACCTGCCAGCGCTGTAAGCCGAATTGCTGCGCTATCTGTCCGATAATGTCCATATATTCTTCTCCGTATTATAAATTCTTTTTTATCTGCCTTATGTCGTTGCCGAAAAACCGTATGCTGCGGTAACTGCCGATTATTCTTGAGGCGATGCGCTCCGAATAAACTTTTTCAATGCCTTCAATGTCGAGGTTGCTGCTTATTATGACGGGCAGATTTTTGTTAATTCTCGAATTGATTACATTGTATATTGCCGAAACTGTGAATTGCGTGCAGAACTCCGTGCCGAAATCATCTATTATGAGAAGTTCGCAGTTTATGAGCTCATCCTGCGCCCCGTCATAGGTTGTATCTCTTGACGATGAAAAATGCTCTTTTTCAAGTTTTCGCAGAAGGTTTGACGAGGAATCGAAAATAACCTGATACCCGTTTTGCGCAACAACGCCCGCTATGGCGGAGGCAAGATGTGTTTTGCCCAGCCCGGTGCTGCCCCATAGGTAGAGACTTTCGGAATCAAGGCTGAAATCATCCGCGTAAGCTTTGCAGAAGCCGTAAATCTGCTCCATTCTGCCGCGCGGAGAAATGCCCGTTTCCTCTTCAACTTTGTCGGGATAATAATCAAGCCTGAAATTTTCAAATGTGCATCTGCCCGCGGGTGAGCCGGAACGCAGCGAGGCGAGCGCAACCTCTTTTAAAAGCGCCTGTCGGCACTCACAGCATTCACTGCCCGCATAGCCTGTGTCGCCGCATTTCGGGCAGGTGTATTTTACATCAAGAAAATCACGCTCAAAGCCGTTTGAAACAAGCAGGTCGCCTATTTCTTCCTGAATTGAGAGGTTTTGTTTTGAAATCTCTCTAATCAGTTTTTCGGGGTCGGTGCCGGCGCTTATGCTTCTTATAACGCCGGTTATTGTGTCGGCAAGTTTTTTTTGCAATGGTAAGAGGGCGGGTATTTTTGCCTGAGCCAGCGCCGTGCGTTCAGCCTGTTGAATTTCCGCCTGATTTTTTCTGCCATTCAGGATTTTTTCAACTTTTGAGAGAGTTTCACGGGTGTAACTCATTGCTTTTTCTTCCTTTCATAGTGCAGGTCGTTGTTGAGCGTTGCTCGCTTGTATGCTTCAATGTCATAAGAAGCGCTTCGCTTTTCTTTCTTTTCTTTTGAGGGCTTTTCCGTTTCTTTTTTAGCGTCGTTAAAAGCTTTTTTGTGCGCGTTGAGTTTTTCGGGGGTTGTGATTTCCTGCTCATGCCAGCCGGTGAGAACCTTATCCATATAAGGGAAACTCATCTTGCTTGTGTGGTCCGCCATCTCCTCATAGGCAAGGTAAATCATATCTGATGAAAAGCCGTATGTGCCGTTCCATTTTGCCAGATATTCCGTCTGTGATTTTGTCGGCTTCGGGTTGGTTATGCCCGCCATTGCGGAAAAATCTTTCCAGACTTTGTTGGCGGAATTGAGCTTTGATATTTTTTCGTCGGCTTTTTCGATTGTGTCTATCTCATTTTCACCCCAGTTGCGCCCGAGAGCGGAGAGATAGGCGTTGTTGGTTTTGCCGATTGAAACGCAGTAGTCAAGAAGCATAAATATCACTTCAACAGGCAGGCCGTCGTAGTCGTGCATCATGAGCAGAACGCACTGCATATCATACCCTATGGTTTTGCCGAGCTTTATCTGTGCCTCGCGAAAAAGATAACTTATCTCAGAGGATTCTTCTATTCTCGCGGCAATCTCCTGAATGGAGGGCTTTGAATATTCTGCGGACGGAGCGGTCGGAGAAACAACCGAAGCGTGTGAGGCCGCCGGCGTCGGCTCTGCGGCTGCCGGTGTCTTTTTTTCCGCGGCGGCGGGGGCGGGGGAGTCATCGCAAAGCAAAACACCCGTCAGCACCCAGTACTGCAGGTAGTCATAAGCGTCGTCCGCCCTCATTTTCAGAGCCTTGCACATCTCGTCAATGTCGGGGTTGTCGGGCGAGTTGCGCATTATCCACAAAAGCACCTTTAACTGGTGCTCATTCGCGAGCCTTATATGCTTGTCAACAATGGATGAGGGTATGCGAAATGATGAGTCCATTTCATTCTGATTGATTCTGAACATTGAAAACACTCCGGAACAAGCCGCTTTTACGGCATTATTATACAGATATATTATACTGAAATTTCGTAGAAAATAAAACAGAAAACCCGAAATAAAAGCAATTTTGTCATTCCCGGGAAAAAGCGAAAAAAAACAACAACCTGTTGGGGAGATTTTTTTGACAGCCACAATTTATTCGGCAAAATTCATAAAAATTCTGCCTGTATTTAAACCGGCGCGTGCCGCCCGCGGCGGTTTGAATGTGTGAACAACGCGAAAAAATCCACCCCGCTACGCAAATGGGGTGAATTTTTCACTGTTATGATTTTGTTTTTTTCGGCCTGCCTTAACGCGTCAGCCCTTGAGATGTTTGCAATTTGTAAACAACTGAGGACTTCTTCTCTTTACCGTTGCCCAATAAATTCTCGGATTATTTGTGTCAACAACAGCCGCG
>ONON01000055.1 GCA_900319455.1 uncultured Eubacteriales bacterium | reverse complement strand
TTAACCTGAAACACAGCAACGCCTGCCTTAAGGGCAGTCATTCGTAAAACAGTAATGCCTCAAAGAGCGACCTTTGCACATCTTTGCAGGTATTCCTCTTCAGAATACGGAAAGTATTACTCATCGTCATAACCCGCAAATATGCACAAATATCATCTCTTTGAGGTGCGAAGCAGTTTTCACACAAAAAAAGAGTCGCAGAACAAGGAAGATTTGTGAGAGCATACTTGATGTATGGTAAGCAAATCTGACGATGTTATGCGGCTTTTAGTTTGATGCGAAAACCAATACCGGTTTATGAGTTACTGCCCAAGGGCAAACCCCGTTTTGTGCCGTTTTAAATATTTCGATTATAAATGATTACGGATCAGCGGAGCAATCTCCGTTTTCCGTAATTTTTTCTATCCATTCGCCCACAACACGGGCGAGTTTCATTCTCTGCCCCGCGAAACTGTGACCGCTGATAATTGTTTTATATTCAGCTTTATCCGACATCGCGCTTAGTTTTTCCGCCAAAGGCTTCATCATAAGCGCCGCGGGCGCTACGGTATCAAGTGTTGCCTCCACAAAAAGAATATTGCGGTAAGCAAGCTTTTCACAGCCGTTAAGCACGCTCAGTTCAAGCCTGTTGTTCAGCGCGTTTTCATACACCTGCGCCGCGGAGTTCATATTTAAGCACTGCCCCTCGGTTTCTATCATACGAAAAAGCTCTTTTTCCATATTGTTGCTCAACGCCGCGCCTATGTCATAGGCGGCAAGAGCCGCGACGCCCCGTACAAACGGCAACTCCTTTGCGGCATTAAGCACCGTCTGGCCTCCCATACTGTGCCCCACGAGGAAAATATTGCCCGTATCAATGCAGTATTGTTCCGCGACAGCCGGATTATGCGCCCATTTGGCTATTGCCGTAAGGTCATCTTTCAGATTTGTAAAAAGATACTCCCCTTCGCTGCCCCATGCCCCTCTGTGGTTCATGTGCACAACAACGCAACCCGCGCGCATCAGCGCAAGCTCAAGGTCATTGTTTGTGGTATATCCGGGAAATCCGTGTGACATAATAACGGCGGGATACGGCGTTTTTATTCTTTTATCGGGCGAGAGCAGGTAACCGTAAAGCCTGCGCCCTCCGCTGATAATATTCAGCTCATAAACCGATGGCGATGTGTTCGCTTCATCAGCTTCAAATTCTTTAAACAGATATTCGGATTTCATATTGCCTTCATCATAATAATTAAAGTGTATATTTCATTATTTCCGGATGGCAGAGATTGCCGCGCTTGCCGCAGGATGAACAGTAAACCGCGATACAGGGCGATTCTTCCCATACCATTTTTTGCCACCCGCTGTGAAGATAATACTCCGGCTCCTTTGCGCAGGCCCAGAGTTCCTTAATACCGAGTTTTCTCGCCTCGTCAAACACAACCTTTTGCATAATCTTTCCAAACCCTTTGCATTGAAGGTCGGCGCGCACGGCAATATCCCCCAGCGAATAAACACCGTCCCGTATTTCCAGAGTTGAAGCCGCCATAAGTTCGCCTGTCTCCGGATTATTCATACGCCACATTTTAATTACTCTTTCCGGTTTTCGTTCCTCGATTTTAACGCCCATTCCGCTCTCATTGAAAAGCGTGGAAAGAGCAAGAAAATCATTGGTTTCCTCTATGATATAATCTTTCATTATTCTCCCCATTTACAACAAATTTGCCTTATTATACTATCAAATGCCTACTAAGTCAATAGGCGAGAGGCATGCTGTTTTGTCGGATTGTTGGTTTGCCGGATTAAAACAACAAAACCTTAGCACGGATTGAGCCTTCCGTCCGCAAAAAATGAGGCACACCGTTGTCGGTGCACCTCAGTAACATAGGCGATTTATTTAAGATAGGTTTTTACGGTTGATTCCCACTCACTGTATGATTTTGAGCCGATTAAAGGCTCGCTTGAAAGAACATTGCCGTTACCGTCAACAATTATTGTGGTGGGCACATAGCCTGTGTCATATTTGTTGAACTCGGCCGTTTTCCTGATTACGGGGTAGGTTATTCCGGTGCTGTCAACGGTTGTTTTTGCGTTTTCCTCCGTGCTGTAAACTCCTATAACCAAAACGCCCTGATCTTTATAGTTTGTGTACAGTTTTTGTAAATCCGGCATTTCTCTTACGCACGGGCCGCACCACGGTTCCCACATATTGACAATAATAACCTTGTAATCGGAATAATCCGACATTGAAACGGAGTTGCCGTTTATATCGGTAGTTGTAAAGGATAATTTCTCGCCTGTTGTCTGAACGGCAGTTTGCGTTGTTGTCGCTGTTGTTGTAACAATATCATTTACGGTGGAAATGATGTTTTCAATCACGGATTTCGTGGTTGAGGTTGTTTTTTCGCTTTGTTTTTTTGTGGTTTTTTCAGTATGCTTTACCGTTGTTTTGCTTGACCGTTGAGCGGTTGTTTCAGGCGTGTTTGATTTTGATTTATCGGATTTTGCCGCGGTTTGAGCAAATGTTACTGTTTCTTCAGTCTGCGCCTGTGTTACGGTCTCCGTTTCCTCACGCGTTGTTTTTTCGCTCATTATTTCGGTATGTGATGTCGAAACGGTCTGCTGTTCGGTTGTTTTTTCATTTTCTGTCTGACGGGTGCGCAATGAACATCCGCACGCAAAAAGCAAAACCGCGCTCAGTAGCAACGCTGCTGTTTTTTTCATAATCATTCTTCATCCTCTCTTTCATAAGGAAAAGTACTGAAAACCTCAATTTTGCGATCGGTCATCCACATTCTTGCGTCAACCCGCAAAACATATCCGCAACCGCAATCACATCTCCATTTGTTTGCCGCGAGTTCGGGAATGCCGTATGCCTCAAGAACAGCCATTATAACACCGCCGTGAGTGACAACAGCGGTACTTCCCGTTTGAGCTTTAAGAATACCGTCAACAATTTTCTCAAAGGCAAGGCAGACTCTCGCCGAAAATCTGTCGGAGCTTTCTCCGTACTGCGGCACTGCGTCGGGATCACCCGCGAGCCAGCGCACGAAGGTTTCATTATCTTTGAGTTCATCGGCGGTTTTCCCCTCAAACTCTCCGAAATTGCACTCTGCCAGCCCTTCAATTGTCAGCGCCTCTCTGCCGGGGTAGAGAATTCCGGCTGTTTGCACGCACCTTTTGAGCGGGCTTGAAACAACGGCGTCAACCCAGGGGTAAACATTTTTTTCACACATATTTTCAAGTTCCGCTATGCCTTCTTCGCTCAGCTCGGCATCTGTGTGGCCGATATATTTGCCCTGCGCGTTTTCTTTTATCATACCGTGACGAATTAAATAAATGTTGTAGCCTTTCATATTTTTCACCATATTCAATAAATTTTTTTCAATTATTCGGCAAAAACAACTATATACAATTTGTAATAATTATTTTATAATATTGCCGTAATGTATATACATTCAGTATAAACAAATCCGGAGGAATCAGCTTTGGAAAAATCATTCTCTGTAACTCTGACCGAATTACGCAAAGAAAAAAGGTTAACTCAGAAGGAAGCCGCCGCCAAACTCGGGGTTTCGCAGGCTCTGCTGTCACACTATGAAAAAGGAATACGCGAATGCAGCAGGGAGTTTTTGATTAAAGCCGCGGATTTTTACGGCGTTTCATGTGATTATCTTCTGGGAAGAACAACCGAACGAACAGGAGAAATCGGCTTTGATATTCACAAAGCCATTCCCGGCGATTTTGTTCTTTCGCCCGAGACGCTTGAACGCGCTTTTATCGCCTTAATTGAAATGCTGGAACGCGGTAAAGACGAAAAACTGAACCTTCTTGTTGCCGCCGAGCTGTACAGGTTAATTATTATGTGCGCGGGCACGGGATTTATACCCGAAAAATGGGTTGCCGGCAGCATTAAAACCGACTTGCCGCAATTACTTGATGTTTCCGAGACATTTATTCGTTCCCGTTTCGCGTCACTCAAATCAAAACTGCCGGCTCCTAAGCGTAAAGCCGCGCCTGCCTGCGTACAGACAGTTGCATCTCAAGCGGACGACTGGCTGCGCGACTGCCTTTTTGAAATGCTTAAAAAAGATGAAACCGTGTAATGTAACATACAAAAAAACTGCCTTAAGTGCTTCTGCACAGGGCAGTTTTTTATTAACCTTAAGCGAGAATAACGGTGGTGTAGTATTCATCACCGTATTTGATTATTCCGACGCCGATGCTGGAATGTTCGCCGGTTGTTGCGTCTGTTGAAGCCACAACACTCTTATATATGAGTGAACCTCCCGCCGGGGTTTTGACAAAATAAGAAACTCTTGTGGGGGTGCTTTGCCCGATTGTTTTTGCAGCACTGTACGCCCTTGCCGTTGCGTTAAGGCCGCTGTCTGCCGTAAGGGCGGGAAGGCCGTTTTCTGCGCGTTCGCGGTTTATTTCGCTTATAACGGTGTTTGCCGTTCCCGATTCATTTGTATAATTGGAGGGAATATTGATTTTTCCTGTTGTTTTTGTCTCGGTCCAGATATCTTTGGTAGTGGTTTCGGTTGTTGATTCGGTTTGAGAAACGGTAACTGTCTGAGTAACCGGTTTGCCTTTTTCATCCGTAACCGTTTCACCCGATTCGTCGGTAACATTTACAACTTTTGTTGAGGGCTTTGTAAGTATTTCAACTTTTGTTATCGCGTCGCCGTTTTCATCGGTTACATATTCGCCGTTTTCATCGGTTACAAAAACAACCATACTTTCATCGGCCTGCGTTTCCGTCTCCTCTGTTGTGGTTTCGGTTGTGGCAACTGTCGGGTATCTTACGCTTGCGTGCATACCCGAATCGGTGTAATTCTCAATCATTGTGTAAAAAACAATTTCGCCTTCATCATTTATGCGGCTGTATTCAACTATTGTAGTACGGTTCGCTTCGCTGTAAGCCGGTTTTGAACTGTCGGTGTACATTTTGACAAACACAAATACCACAAGAGCCAGAGCTACTGCCGCGGCGGCCATTGTAGTAATATCTTTGCCCTGTATGCCGAATTTGTTTTTGCTCATTTAATCACCGAACCTTCCGAAATGCTTTTCATTATATTATATCACCGTGCCGAAACATTTCAAGTTATTATATAAATAATTTAAACTTATTTAATTTTTTCGCGATTATTATGACTTTTTCAGGCACTCCGAATTTAACAACATTAATGTAAAAAAATGTATTATAGATAACATACATTGTTTTGTCAATATTTTTTCAAAAAATACTTGAAAAAATTTTTTGAATTGTTTATAATATGGTTAAATAGAGCTAATATCGCTAAAAAATGGAGAGTATTTATTATATGGGTGCGGATTTACACTGTCATACAAAATTATCAAACAGTTCAATGGGTATAGATGACCTTCTCGTGCTTGCGGCGAAACGGGGGGTTGACACACTTGCGATTACCGACAGAGACTGCCAGGCAGGCAATGTCAGAGCAAAAATCATAGGCGAGCGCAAAGGCATAAATGTTCTGCCGGGGGTTGAGCTTTCAAGCACTGAATCAAAAAGAAACAAAACGGTTTTAATCCTGTGTTATCTCAGTGACAGCCCCGACAGGCTTGAAGGGCTTTGCCGCAGGAACATTATCGCGCGCAAAAAAGCGGCGCAGTTTATGATTCTTAAAATCGCTCAGAGATTTCCCATAACCTCGGAGCTTGTTGTTAAATGCGCTACGGGATCAACCGCTGTTTTCGAAGCGCATATTATGCATTCGCTTATGGAATGCGGCCTTACCGACAGAATCTACGGTGACCTTTACAATGAGCTGTTCAACCCTGAAAGCCCCTCAAATGTTATTGTTAAGCCAAAGTATTCTGAAACCGCCGAGGTTATAGACGCCATTCACGAAGCGGGCGGAATAGCCGTGCTCGCAAGACCGGGCGGCGACCTTGAACTTGTTGATGAGCTTGTTGAAGCAGGCCTTGACGGCGTTGAGGTATGGCACCCTTCACACACGCCAGAGCAGATTGAAGCGCTTAAAGCAAAAGCTTCCAAACACGGGCTTTTGTGCATAGGCGGCAGCGATTTCAGAGGAATGTACTCCCAAAACTCCGTAAGTGTCGGCGATGTTACTACACCCGAGGCTGACCTTAAAGCGCTTATGAGCTACAAATCCAAAATGAGAAAACGCGCCGCGGCGGCAGCAAAACTTGAAGAAAACCGGGAATAAATATTAAACCACCTGCGAGGGTGGTTTTTTTATTCGGTATGGTTTTTTAACTCATTTAAAAATTCAATATCTTTTTTGTCGAGCTGAGCGCTTTCAAGCAAATCAGGCCGCCTTTCGTATGTGCGTTTGAGGCTTTGCCTGCGTTGCCACTCGGCTATTTTTGCGTGATGCCCGGATGTAAGCACATCCGGTACCTTTCTGCCGTGCCATTCGGGCGGCCTTGTGTATTGCGGATATTCAAGCAATGAGGAAAAATGGCTCTCGCGTGTGTAAGCGTCTTCACCGGAGAGCACCCCGGGCTGCATTCTCGAAATACTGTCGGCAAGGATGAGCGCCGGCAGTTCTCCGCCCGTGACAACATAATCGCCTATTGATATTTCTTCATCAACAATTTCCTCAATAACTCTCTCATCAACGCCCTCATAATGCCCGCATAAAATCGCAATATTCTCAAGCCGCGCAAGCTCAGCGACTCTTTTTTGCGTCAAAGTTTTGCCCTGCGGCGTCATATAAATCAAATGAGGCCGTTTGCCGAGAGTTTTGCACAACGCGTCAAAACAGTCATAAACCGGCTGAGTCTGAATAATCATACCCGTGCCGCCGCCGTATGGAGCGTCGTCAACTCTGTTGTGCCTGTCAAGCGTGTAATCGCGAATGTTTACGCAGTTTATCTGCACAAAGCCGTTTTCTCTCGCTCTGCCGATAATGCTCTCATCAAGAAATGAATTGCACATTTCGGGGAAAAGAGTCAGAATATCAATTCTCATCGTCAAAAATCCCTTTCAGAGGCTTTATAAGAATGATATTGTTTTCAACATCCGTTTTAATTACAACATCGGGAATTGCGGGAATAAGATATTCTCTGCCGCTTTCCGATGTAATGTGCCACACATCATTCGCTCCGGTGGGGCTGACATCGGTAAGAGTACCGTAAACCCTGTTCTCATCGCGAAAATCGCACACCTTGCAGCCTATAAGCTCGGCTATAAAATATCTGCCTTCCGGCAGCGCGGCGTCGGAGCGTTTCATATAAAGGATTTTGCCTCTGAGCTTCTGAGCGTCTTCTATTGAATCAACGCCGTCTAACTTCACCAAAACAATGTTGCCGTGCGGCCTTGATTTAACTTTAACCGCACAGCATCCGTTGCTGTCAGAATATAATGTTTTAAAGCGGGTGAAAAACCCGGGCGAATCGCAGAAGGGGTTAACGCGAAGTTCTCCCCTTACGCCGTGAGTGCCCGTTATTTCACCTATTTCCAAATATTCCTTAATCAATCTCTACTGCAATCCTTGCTTTGTTGCGTGTTGCCGCGGCGCGCATAACCGTGCGGATGGCTTTTGCTATTCTGCCCTGCTTGCCGATAACTCTGCCCATATCATCCTCACTGACATGAAGGTGATAAACAACAGTGCCGTCTTCGGAAGGTTCATCCGCGGTAACGCTTACGCCGTCGGGATTTTCAACAAGTCCTTTGGCTATGTTTACAAGTAATTCTTCCATCTTATGCCTCTG
>ONON01000077.1 GCA_900319455.1 uncultured Eubacteriales bacterium | reverse complement strand
CTGGCGGGGCTTGACAGACCTGTTATGCATTCATCCGACGCGCACAGTATAGGACTGTATGATATAAACAACGGTTGCTTTGACAAGGCTGCCGCCGTAAAAGCGGGACTTGATCCGTCGTTTTTCCCCGATGTTGTAAATGACGCCGTAATAATCGGCAGGCATAAAGGGATACCCGTTTGCTGCGCTTTGGGCGACAACCAGGCAAGCTTCGCAGGTTCGGTGCGCGATGTTGAAAATTCCGTTTTGCTGAACTTCGGCACGGGCAGTCAGATTTCTTTTTTAACGGATAAAAAATACAGCAAAAGCATTGACAATGCCGAAATACGCCCTTATCATAAGGAAAACAGTCTGTTCGCCGGGTTTGCTCTGTGCGGAGGACGCGCCTTTTCTCTGCTTGAAAAATTTATAAGAAGCGTTCTCAGCCTGAGCGGAACAGATTTTGAAAACGCTTACCCGTTTATTGACAAAGCGCTTGAAAACTCCGTTGAACCGGAAGATCCTCTTAAAGTGAGAACAACATTCAGCGGAACAAGAACAGAGCCCGGCTTGAAAGGCGCCGTTGAAAACATCGGCACGGAAAACTTCACGGCTTTGCACTTGATTTACGGCGTTCTTCACGGAATGACCGATGAACTCGCGCAAATATACAAAAAAAGCGGGCATCCCCTTCACAAATATATTGTCGGCTCGGGCAACGGGCTGAGGAAAAACAAGGCTCTGCAGCAAATCATCGGCAACACCTTCGGCCTTGAAATAAAAATACCGCTTCACACCGAGGAAGCGGCATACGGCGCCTGTCTTTACGCAATGACAGCGGCGGGCGTTTTCAATTCACTTAATGACGCGCAAAAAATAATAAAATATATCTGACAGCGGAGGAAATCTATGAAAAAATCCAGCCTGACACTTTCAAAAGACTATAAAATCGCCCAAATTGACAAACGCATATACGGCTCGTTTATTGAGCATCTCGGCAGAGCGGTATATGGCGGAATATATGAGCCTGACCACCCGGAAGCAGATGAGAACGGTTTTCGCAAAGATGTAATAAAGCTGATTAAAGATATTGATGTTCCGGTTGTCAGATACCCCGGCGGAAATTTTGTTTCCGGCTACAACTGGGAGGACGGCGTGGGTCCTGTTGAGAACAGGCCGAGAAGGCTTGAGCTCGCATGGTCAACCACCGAGCCAAACACTTTCGGAACAAATGAGTTTATGAAATGGTGCGAAGCGGCAAACACATCGCCCATGATGGCAGTAAACCTCGGCACAAGAGGGCCTGACGACGCGCGCAATCTGCTTGAATACTGCAACATTGAAAAAGGCAGTTATTACAGTGACCTGCGCCGCAGCCACGGCGTTGAAAAACCGCACAACATCAAGCTGTGGTGCCTCGGCAATGAAATGGACGGAGACTGGCAAATGGGTCACAAAACCGCGACCGAATACGGCAGAACAGCCAACGAAACCGCCAAAGTGATGAAATATATGGACCCTTCCGTGGAACTTGTTCTGTGCGGATCGTCAAACAGTTATATGGGCACATTCGGCGAGTATGAAAAAACAGCGCTTGACCTGTCTTATGACAAGGTTGATTATATCTCACTTCATCAGTATTTCAGCAACTCGGATAATGACAGCAAAAACTTTCTTGCCAAATCCATGGAGCTTGAGGAATACATAAAAACGGTTGTGTGCATTTGTGACTTTGTCAAGGGCAAGCGTCATTCAAAGCACCAAATCAACCTCTCTGTTGATGAGTGGAATGTCTGGTACCATTCGCACGGCGCGAAGTTCGACCGTTGGAGCGAGGCGCCGCACATTCTTGAGGATGTTTACAATTTTGAGGACGCCCTGCTTGTCGGCCTTATTCTCATAACCCTTCTTCGCCACTCCGACCGCGTAAAAGTGGCGTGCCTTGCTCAGCTCGTCAATGTTATTGCCCCCATTATGACCGAAAACGGCGGCAAAGCCTGGGCGCAGACTATTTACTGGCCTTATCTGCACGCATCAAAATACGGCAGAGGCTATGCGCTCAACGGTGTTCTTCAAACCACAAAGCATGACACAAAAGGTTTCAGCGATGTCGGCGATATTGACTGCGTTTCGGTGTGGAACGATGAAAATGAAGAGCTGACCGTTTTTGCGGTAAACAGAGATTTTGACGAGGACAACCTGCTCTCAATAAATCTCAAGGATTTTGAGGGCTACAAACCGGTTGAGCAGATAGTTCTTGAAGGCTGTGATATAAAAGCCGAAAACACAGCATCAAACAGCCCGGTGAAACCCGTAAGCAAAACGCTTGACGGCGTTTATGAGAGTGTTAAGGATGTTAAGCTTTCTCCGCTTTCATGGAATGTTATCCGTTTTAAAAAACAATAATCGCAAACCGGTTCAAATCGAACTCGTTTACAAGGCGGCATTTTCAAGTGCCGCCTTTATATTTTTATATAATCTCAGAAAATAACCCAAAACAGGGTAAGAAAAACGCTGTTTTACACATTATAAGGGAGGGTCTTTCGCGAAACATAATCACAGTTTCATACTGCGCATAAGACCGAAAAACAGGTGCCTGAAAATCAGGTGTCTGAAAATCAGACTTCTGAAAAACGGTCACAATTAAATACTAAACAATAAAAAACTAAACAAATAAATACTTAACAAAAAGGTAAGGGAACCCCCTCCGTCACAGCGGTGATGATAAAAGCCGCCCGCAAAAAGAAAAGGCCTGCTTAACGCAAGCCTTTAAACTTCAGTGCTATTATTTTTTGCCCTTTATAATGTCATCGAGCATTTCATAAAACTGAGCCGCGTCGGCGGGTGTTGACTCAACAACGGGCTTTGCCGCTTCGGGCGCGGGTTCAGCTGTTTTATCTTCCGTTTTGATTGAGGGAATGGCAACCGAGCCGAAGCTGGGAATTGACGCTCCTGTTGAAGAAGCCGCGGGAGCAACAGGACCTGACGCCGGAACTTTCTCTACCGGAGCGGGAGCCTCTGTTTTAACATTTGCGAAAATGCTCTGCGCCGCTTCGCTTGCCGCGTCGCCTTTTTCAAATCCGGTGGCGATAACCGTGATAATCATTTCATCATCAAGGTCGGGATCAAACGCGATACCCCATGTGATGTTTGCGTCGGGATGAGCTTCTTTGGTAATAATCTCAGCCGCGAGTTCAACCTCTTCAAGGTCAACATTGGAGGAAGCGGTAATGCTGATAATTACGCCGCGAGCGCCGTCAATAGCCGTTTCAAGCAGCGGGCTGGAAACAGCCATCTGTGCTGCAACCTCTGCCTTGTCTTTGCCTTTTGCTCTGCCGACGCCCATATGAGCGAGGCCTGCGTCTTTCATAACGCTTGAAACATCGGCGAAATCGAGGTTTATGAAACCGGGAACCTTTATGAGTTCGGAAATGCTCTTTACGCCCTGAAGCAGAACTTCGTCCGCCTCCGCAAAAGCCTCGGCAATGGTCTTTTTCTTTTCATCGCGGGAATGAAGCCTGTCGTTGGGAATAACTATAAGGCTGTCAACATGCTCGGCAAGGGCGTCTATGCCCTCCTGAGCGAGTTTTGCCCTTCTGGGACCTTCAAATTTGAAAGGCTTTGTAACAACGCCTACGGTAAGGCAGCCCTGTTCTTTGGCTATCTGAGCGATAATCGGAGCAGCGCCCGTGCCTGTGCCGCCGCCCATACCTGCGGTTATAAACACCATATCGGTGCCTTTGAGAGCATCCGCGATAACATCACGGCTTTCTTCGGCCGCTTTTGCGCCTACCTCAGGCTTGCCGCCCGCGCCCATACCGTGCGTTGATTTTTCACCTATCTGAATTTTATGTGTTGCCTGTGAGTGTACAAGAACCTGCTTGTCGGTGTTAATGGCGATAAATTCCGCACCGAGAATACCGGAGGCTATCATACGGTTGACCGCGTTTCCGCCGCCGCCGCCTACACCTATAACTTTTATCTGGACAGTGCTTTCAAAGTCATTGTCGATTTCGAATGCCATATTCTATGACCTCCATAATTATTTTGAGTATAATTCATCATTTTATAACAGATTAATATTATCATACACTCTTTAAAAATACAAGAACAATTTGTAAATATTTTGTATTAAAGGTGCATATTTTGCGGTTTTTGGAACAAATGCGGTATATTTTTACTGTTCCCGATCCTCAACATAGGTTTTGTAATATGACCGGCTGTTCTCCTCGGTTGCCTCATCCTCTCCGTTTTCTTCACCCTGTGTTTGCGCCGTTTCATCCTCGCCCGTTACAATTTCACCGTTTTCATCGGTTTCGGGTTCAGGTTTCTCCTGCGTTCCGTCGTCAAAGAAATCGGGCTCAAAATACGCCTTTTTGGCAATGCTTAAATCCATTGTGCCTTTTTCAATGGAGCTTATCTGATTCTCCTGCTCAATGACCTGCGCCCCGAGCTCGATTTTGCCGGCAAGATCCGAAGCTGAGCCGAGTTTCATCATAATTCTGCCGTCATACACAATTCTTATATCATCAAGATTTCTTAAATCGACATAGTCTGTTTTGCCAAATATTTTTTCATCCTCAAGCTCAGCTATTATTTCAAGCATACTGTCTGTGAGATTTTCGTTTTTGTCAACACCGTTTTCGTCTTTATCCGGAACAAATGAAAGTTTCTCGCCCTTTTCTCTGCTTGCGGGCTCAGGCGTTTTGAAAACAACCGCCGTTTCGGGAATATAGCCGAATGTTTTCATTATTCTCAGATTTTCATCAAGCAGCAGATATGTTCTGTCTGCCGAAAGCTCAACAGCCGCCTTCTCGGTTGCCGTTTCACCCGTTATT
>ONON01000082.1 GCA_900319455.1 uncultured Eubacteriales bacterium | reverse complement strand
TGATGTATGGTAAGCAAATCTGACGATGTTATGCGGCTTTTGGTTTGATGCGAAAACCAATACTGGTTTATGAGTTACTGCCCAAGGACGGGTGTTTTGTGATTTACAGATTGTTAATTTGTCGCAATTACTGCCCTTCGGGGGATTGTTCGGCAAGCTTTTCCCAAGCGGCAACCGCTTTTTCAAGCTTGCAGGGGAGGCTTCCCTGCACCATTTCCGCTCTGCCGCCGCCTCTGCCGTCAAGGGCTTTGTTAAGAGCCTCTCCGATAGGGCGCACATCTGTTTTGCGGCTTGCGACGCAGTATTTTATTTCATCCTCGCCTGTGCAGAAGACTGCTCCGACAAGTGCTTTTTCACAAATCATATCGCACAGCTTCTGAGCCTCTTTTGAATCGCCGCCGGGAATTGTTTCGAGATAATACGCAGTGCCGGGCTCGATTTTCTCGCATTTTACGGCGTTGAGTTTCAGGCGCAAATCGGTGATAACCGCTTTTTGCGCGTCAAGCTTTTCAAGAAGATGCTCAACCGCCGCGGGCACCTCGCCGGGCTTTGCGGCGAGAAGCGTGCCTGCAGCCCGCAGGCTTTTGTTTACGGCGTCATAATTTTCCAGTGCCCTCGCGCCGGCGTGCAGAGTAATGCGAACACCGCTTTTGTAATTCTGCATGGCCACGGCTTTAATCATTCCGATTTCGCCGGTGTAACGCACATGAGTGCCGCAGCAGGCGCAGGTATCGGCATCTTCAATGCGCACAAGCCGCACCTGACCCTCAATTTCTTTTTTACAGCGGTAATCGATACTCTCAAGTTCTTCATCTGAAGGAAAAACGGTTTCAACTTCAAGATTGTTCCACACAGCCTCGTTGGCAAGGCGTTCCGCCTGTGAAAGAATTTCAGGTGTTACAATACCGTTGAAATCGACAGTAACTGCAGTTTCACCCATATGAAAACCGACATTGTCAAAGCCTGTAAGCCGGTGGATATAACCGGAGAAAATATGCTCGCCCGAGTGAAGCTGCATATTGAGAAATCTGCGCTCAAAATCAATGGAACAGGCGACATTTTCGCTGGGCTCAAACTCCTCCGAGCAGTAGTGGTAAATAACACCGTTTTCCTCCTGAACATCTATGACGGAGGCGGAATTTATAAATCCCGTATCGGCGGGCTGGCCGCCGCCTTCGGGGAAAAACGCGGTTTTGTCAAGCACAACGGCAAAGCCCTTTTCGGTCGGCGCGCACGAAATAACATTTGCGCTGAATTCGGACATATAGGCGTCAAAATAATAAAGTTTCTGTGTCATCGGTTCACCTGTATTTCAGTTACAGAATAATATCCGCGATTTCGCGTGAAAAAGAGTGTAGCACATAATTGAAAAATATGCAACCGTATTGAGCAAACAATCAAGAGGCGGGGTTTTATCGCGGCAGCATTTTTATATAGTCTTCCTCGGAAATAACGGGAATTCCGAGTTCTTTCGCTTTTTTGTTTTTTCCGCTTGCTGAGGTGACATCATTGTTAATCAGATAATCGGTTTTATTTGAAACAGAGGAGGCCACCTTGCCGCCGAGCGACTCAATTTCCGCCTTGACGGCGTTCCTGTTCGGGTATTGAAAAACAGCGCCGGTAATCACAAAGGTTTTGCCGGCGAAGGGGGCGTCTTCACCGACAACTGCGTCATCCGAAATGTTCAGGCATTCAATCAGGCCGTCAAACTCCGCTCTGTTTTCGGCAAACCATAAAATAATGTTGTCGGATACCGTTTCGCCTATGCCGTCAATTTCGGCAAAGCTTTCGCCTTCAGCGGCAGTTTTTATGAATTTTTCAAGCGCGTTTTCGCCGAAAAAAGCCGAAATGAGTTTACCGGTGTTTTTGCCTACATTGGGTATCCCGAGCGAGCCGATGAACGCCGAAAATGTAACATTTCTTGAAGCGTTGACCGCGTCGATTATGTTTTGGTACGCCTTTTCGCCGAAACCGTCCAAAGAGATTATATTATCTTTAAAACGCTCCAGACGGTAAATATCCGGCAGGCTTTTGATAAAGCCCGCATCAACGAATTTTTCAAGGGTCGCTTCACTCAGACCGACGATGTTCATTGAATCTCTTTCGCAGAAATGCGCGAATTTCCCCACATTTTTGGCGGGGCAGGCGGGATTTCCGCAATAAAGAGTCTTTATTCCGTCGTTATCTTTTATAAATGTTTCTCCGCCGCACAGGGGGCAGACGGAGGGAATTACGGTTTCACCCGTTGATTTAACCGTTTTTGCTATCTGCGGAATTATCATATTCGCTTTATATACCTCAACCTCGGAGCCTATGCCGAGCGCGAGCGACTGAGCTACGCTGACATTGTGAACGGAGGCTCTTGACACCTCGGTGCCCTCAAGCTCAACCGTGTCGAAAATCGCAACGGGGTTGAGAAGCCCGGTTCTGGAAGGCGACCATTCTATCTCACGGATTACGGTAACCTCGGTTGCGTCCTCCCATTTGAACGCCATACCGTTTCGAGGGAATTTGCCTGTTGAGCCGAGCTGCCTGCCGTATTTAATATCGTCAAAAACAAAAACCAACCCGTCGCTGGGGAAGTCGTTTAAAGGCAGCTTCGCCTTGTATTCCTCTATTTTATTTGCGGCGTTCTCTCTTGTTACAACGCAATGCTCAACAACCTCAAATCCCGATTTTTCAAGGTAAGCGAGGTTATCATTCAGGCTGTTTTTCGCGTTTTGCTCCTCATCGTCGGTGAACACAAGGTCAAAAGCGAAAACATGGATTTCACGCTCGCGGGATTCTCTGCTGTCAAGCATACGAACGGTTGATGAGGCAAGATTGCGCGGATTTTTGTATTTGGCCTCCGTTTCGGGAACAAGAGAGTTTATTCGCTCAAATTCACTGAATTTCATAAGAGCCTCGCCGCGAACAATGAGCCTGCCTTTATAAGGCACCGTGCGGGGAAGCCCTTTGAAATAAACGGCGTTATGCGTAACATCCTCCCCTGTTTCTCCGTCGCCGCGCGAACATACGGAAACAAGCTTTCCGCCCCGGTAAGTCGCAACGACCGTAAGGCCGTCGCATTTCCAGCTGAGCACGGCTTTTTGGGAGCCGAGCCAATTTTCGATTTCCGCTGCCGATTTTGTTTTGTTGAGCGAAAGTGCGGGGTATTCATGTTTGACTTTTTTGAGCTTTGAAACAGTCTGCTGCGTGAAAACTCTTTGAGTGGGGCTGTTTTCAAGAACCGTTCCCGTTTCTTTTTCAAGAGAGAGCAGTTCGTCATAAAGCGAGTCATATTCAAAGTTTGAAATTATTTCTTCATTTAGGGAATAGTAGGCGTCCGCCGCGTGATTAAGCGTTGAAACAAGCTCGCGGATTCTTTCGTCTTTTGTCATTTTTATCACCGTCTTGATTTTACCCCACGGAATACCGTTTTGTCAATTTAAGCGTTTATATATTAAAAATATGTTTATTTTTTTCTTAAAATCTTATTAATAATTGTTTTTTGTGTTGCAAACGCCGAGATTTTACTATATTATGATATGGCTGATAATCTGGCAAAAAGGGGAATCGATTATGAAAAGACGAATAACGGCGATGGTTCTTTCGCTTGTTATGCTCATAACCGCGGCGGTTATACCCTCGCAGGCGGTTACAAAAGGCGATTCGGTGAACACCGCGCAGGAAGTTCCTGCGGACGCAACACCCACCTACACCACGGCGCAGTTTCTTGACACGCTCAATGTTATTAACAAATTCACCGGTATCATCACAGGCAGGGCGTTTATCCCCACAACCGAGATAAAGCTCACCGTTGATGAAACAATCACGGGCTACTGCGACACCGTTCTTGAAAGCTCCGGGCTCGATATTGTCGGGCTTCTCGGCGCGTTCAAAAATATGAACTACCCGATTGAGCAGATTACCGAAATCACCCGTCTTGACACTACCGCGATAAGGGAGCGCCTTATTGAGCGCTCTTATGAAATCCGGGACGCCGGTCAGCCGGGCCTTGCGTATTTTCTGTTTATGTTCGGCGTTTATATCAGCACAATAGAGGCGTGTGATGTGTGCGCTGTTCCCACGGATGAGGAAAATGTTGACGAGGTTGTTCTTTTTGTACGCTTTACCGACGGCACCGCCTGTGAAATGCATCCGAGCATCTGGATAAACTCCGAAACCGGCGAATGCTACAGCAAAAACGGCAAGGGTATTGTAAACACGGGCTTTAATTACAACCTTAAAAAGCTTATGGTTTATGCCCCTATGTATTGCTGGATGAGAGATTTCGGCTTCACGGTTCTTTATGATATAAACTGCTATATTTTCCCGATGTGGAACTATGTTACCCGCCGTTTCCATTTCAACTATGATGACAGGCAGTGGATGATTCAGATCTGGAAGGGCAACTATCTTATCACAAACGGCGGTGAGGTTGGCATCTACAACCGCAGCAAATACGCCATAGGCACATTTTACAACACAGTCAGCGATGAGGAAAGAATGGTAATGAGCCTGCGTGTTTCACACGGTGATGAGGTGTTTGTGGATATTGAGCCTACCCTTCACTGGTGGGTAAACGGGTTCCAGATGAACAACTATATGTATAAAGCCTCAAGTATGCTGCTTGAAAGCACTATAGAATTCCCCAACGAGACTATGCGTGACGCGTTCACGGCGGCGGTTGACCGTGAGTATCATCACGATGTTACCTATACTGTTGACGGCCTGAATGTTTCAATATCCTGGTAAAATACAATCACCGGTTAATTCCCCGTGGATTAACCGGTTTTTTACAACTGTATAAAACAATACTCTGCCTTTCGCGAAAAAAGCCGAAGACCGGCGCGGATGCGGCGGAGTAAAAAACAAAGCGGTTCTTTAAACCGGGTTTTAAAATTGTTGATTATGAAAAAAAGAGTTTTTTTAATTGTGCTTGACAGCTTCGGCGTAGGCGAAGCGCCGGACGCCGCAAAATTCGGCGACACAGGCGCGAACACACTGCGTTCCGTTCTGAAAAGCAAAGAGGCAAAACTTGATAATTTAAAAAGGCTCGGCCTTTTTAACATTGACGGGGTGGGTTTTGCGTTAAGTGAGCCTTATCCCGCCGGCGCGTACTGCCGGCTGAGCGAAAAGTCCGCCGGCAAAGATACAACAGTCGGCCATTGGGAGATAGCGGGGCATATTTCCGCAAGCCCGTTTCCGACATATCCCGACGGTTTTCCCGAAGAAATAATCAAAGCGTTCTCGGAGGCAACGGGCAGGGGTGTGCTGTGCAACAAGCCGTATTCCGGCACAAAGGTTATTGCCGATTACGGCGAGGAACACATCAAAACAGGCAAGCTTATTGTTTACACATCCGCCGACAGCGTTTTTCAGATTGCCGCGCACGAGAGTGTTGTGCCGCCCGAAACGCTTTATGAATACTGCCGTGCGGCGCGAAAAATACTCACAGGCAGGCATGGCGTGGGCAGGGTTATAGCAAGGCCGTTTGAGGGGGATGAAAAAACCGGTTTTGTCCGCACTTCAAGGCGCCACGATTTTTCGCTTGAGCCGCCCGTTCCCGTTCTGCCCGACTTTGTGAAAGCCTCGGGCAGGCAAAGCATTGCTGTCGGCAAAATTTTCGACATCTTTGCGGGCAGAGGCTTCACCCGCCATATTTACACATCCGGCAACACAGAGGGAATGAAGCGCACCTTTGAATTTTTAAAAGAGGATTTTGAAGGGCTGTGTTTTGTCAATCTTGTGGATTTTGATATGCTCTACGGCCATCGCAACGACATTGACGGTTACGCGAAGGCCTTAACTGAGTTTGACCGGTGGCTCGGCGAAGCACTGCCGCTTTTAGGCGTTGATGATGTTTTGCTTATAACGGCGGATCACGGCTGTGACCCGGGGTTTACTCAATCCACCGACCACACGAGGGAGTATATCCCTTTAATTGTTTATTCAAACGATATTAAGCCGGGAAATCTCGGCACAAAAGCGGGATTTTCGCACATCGGCAAAACAGTTTGCGACCTTCTCGGTGTTGAGAACAATATAGATTGCGAGAGTTTAGCGGGTGAGATTTATGGAGAATAAAGAGCTTGTAAAAAAGGCGTTTGAGGCAATGTTCAATGCGTATGCCCCCTATTCCGAATATAAGGTCGGAGCGGCACTGCTGACAAAAAGCGGAAGGATATTCACGGGCTGCAATATTGAGAACGCCGCCTATTCACCGACTGTTTGCGCGGAAAGAACAGCGCTTTTCAAGGCTGTTTCGGAGGGAGAAACAGCCTTTGTCAAAATAGCGGTATGCGGCGGCAAAGGCGGGAAGCCGACGGATTATTTTTACCCCTGCGGAGTCTGCCGCCAGGTTATGGCTGAGTTTTGCGCAGCGGATTTTGAAATTATAACCGCAAAAACTCCCGATGATTTTCAGGTTTGCGTACTCGGTGATATGCTCCCGTTCGCTTTTTCACCCGAGAAGATAAAATAATACCGCACTGTACTGCATCCTCAGATATTAAAAACCCGCCTTTTGGGCAGTAACTCATAAACCGGTATTGGTTTTCGCATCAAACCAAAAGCCGCATAACATCGTCAGATTTGCTTACCATACATCAAG
>ONON01000145.1 GCA_900319455.1 uncultured Eubacteriales bacterium | reverse complement strand
TCACCGTTTTCCGCTTTGCTCAGGCCCTCGTTTTCGGGCTTGTTTTCCCTGTCGGGATTATTGGCGGTCACTACGGAGGCAATCCAATCCTCGGGAAAATTGCCGTCGGAACCGGCTTGACCTCTGAATTCATCAAGCAGTTTTCCGCCGAAATATAAACGCCATACTCTGTTGTAAATTAATTTAACAGGTTTGCAGCTGCTCATCACAAACCTCCCATATAAAACTAATTTAATAATACTATTTGAAAATGAAAAAATCAATAATAATTATATAACAATAAATATGTAATAAAAACTTGAAAACAACAATATATTGTAGTAAAATCATAAATATAAAACTGCAAAGGATGTTCTGATGCGTTTCATAATAATGGATTTGGAATGGAATAACACATATTCCCGCAAAAAAAAGGGCTTCTTTAATGAAATAATCGAAATCGGAGCGGTTATGCTCAATGAAGATTTCAAAGAGATTGACACTTATTCTCAGGTAATAAGATCTCAGGTGGGCAAAAAACTCAGAAGCAGTGTCAAAAGGCTTACAAACATTACAAATGAAGATGTGCGCTCAGGCGAGCTTTTCACAAAAACTTTTTCGGATTTTCGCAAATGGCTCGGCAGGGATGAGAACACATTTTTCACTTGGGGCGACAGTGACCTCAGGGTTCTTACGGATAATTTCAAATACCTCAACGGAATAGACACAATACCGTTTATTGACAATTACTGTGATTTACAGAAATGCTATCAGAAAATATCCGGCTCCGGTCAGCAAAATCAGAAGGGGCTTCACATTGCCGCGGAAGAGTTGGGCATTGATGCCGACAAATACAATTTTCACAGGGCGCTTGATGACAGCCTTCTTACGGCGGAAATACTGCGAAGAATTTACAGCAAATCCGTTTTTGCAAATTTTACTTACCGATGCACGGATGAGTTTTATGAAAAACTGTTTTTCAAGGCAAAGGTTATCAGCAACATAGACAATCCCATTGTGGATAAAACTCTTTTCAATTACAACTGTGAAAAATGCGGCAGAAAGTGCGGCACGGTTCAGGATTGGAAGTTCTACAATCAGTTTTTCAGGGCGGTTTATTACTGCAAAAACTGCAACACATATTATAAAGTCGGCATAAGGTTCAAAAAGCTTTATGACAGAATAGATATCCGCAAAATATCAACGCCGTTTGACCCTGAAGAAGAAAAAAGAAAAAAGCAATCAAATGAAGACGGAGGAACAGATAATTGAAAATACTCGTTACCGGAGGAGCGGGCTTCATCGGCAGTAATTTTATTTATTATCTGCTTGAAAACCGTCCGGAATATGAAACGGTTTGTCTTGACAAACTGACTTACGCGGGCAACCTCAAAACACTTGACAGCGCTCTGAAAAGCGGCAAAGTGACCTTTGTCAAAGGCGATATAGCCAACAGAGATTTTGTTGACGAATTGTTTGAAAAACAGCGGTTTGATGTTGTTGTCAACTTTGCCGCCGAAAGCCATGTTGACCGTTCAATAGAAAGCCCGGAGGTTTTTCTTCAAACCAATATTATGGGCACCGCGAGCCTTCTTGACGCGTCAAGAAAACACGGAGTTAAAAGGTATCATCAGGTTTCAACAGATGAGGTTTACGGCGACCTTCCGCTTGACGCCGCGGATTCGTTCTTCACCGAAGAAACGCCCATTCACACATCAAGCCCATATTCCGCCTCAAAGGCTTCCGCCGATTTGCTCACTCTCGCTTATTTCAGAACATACGGTCTGCCGGTCACGGTTTCAAGGTGCTCAAATAATTACGGGCCTTATCACTTTCCCGAAAAGCTTATTCCGCTCATCATAACAAGAGCGCTCAATGACGAGAACATACCCGTTTACGGGCAGGGGCTCAATGTCAGGGATTGGCTGTATGTTGAAGATCACTGCAAAGCAATAACCATGATTATTGAAAAAGGCCGTGCGGGCGAGGTTTACAACATCGGCGGGCATAACGAAAAAACAAATATTGATGTGGTAAAAACGGTTTTGTCAATTCTCGGCAAACCGGAATCGCTGATTACTTATGTTAAAGACAGGGCGGGGCACGATTTAAGATATGCCATTGACCCGGCTAAAATCAGCGGTGAACTCGGCTGGTCGCCCGAAACAAAATTTGATGAAGGCATAAAGAAAACCGTTAAATGGTATCTTGAAAACAAAACCTGGTGGGAAGATATCATTAACGGCGATTATAAAGATTATTACGAAAAAATGTATTCCGGCAGATAAAGCAGACAGGCTGTACCGAAAACGGTACAGCCTGAATTGTTTGAAAAGCTTTTGATTACACGGGAATTACGGTAAAGGCGAAATCAAGCCCTTTGCCGGCGTCAACATCGTAGGGCGGCAGCGTATCGGGGCCGCAGCTCGATGTTCCCGTTCCGCGAAGAAAACCGTCTATGTTTATGACAGATGTTTTTTCATCATTCAGGTCTTCAATATGTTTCGCGTTTACAAGGGTGTTCTGGCAGTAGTTGCGCGCATTGAAAGAGAACGGCTTTTCTTCAAAGCAGAATTTAAGACCGTTGCCTTTTCTGTTTGTGACCGTAAGTTCCTTCACCGCCGTTCTGTTGCCGGAATCCTGCGGCTTTATGTAAGCTTCCTGCATTGATGGAATATCGGTTTTATATCTGCCGATAACGCACTGAGCGTTGAAATCACACATATTCTCTTTTTCTCCGAGCCCATAGTATTCTATGTATTTAAACTCTTTGGGCATTTCAAGGGTGAGACCGAAGCGCGGTAAGTGCTTTGCCGCCGTTTTGGAAGAAAGAGGCATAAAATGCGCGGCTACATTCATAACACCGTTGCCGGATATGAGGTATTCCAGCGTGACGCGGGCAATTTTCTTTTTGCCGGAAACAAGAGCAAATTCTTCTTCAACGCAAACTTTATTTCCGCTTTGGCTCGCGTTTATTGTGCTGAGCTCAACGCGGTAATCTGAATAGCCGGCTTTTTCCCAGCTTTCACGCGGTGAAGCGTCATTGTCAAGCAGTGCCCTGAAAATGTTGGGGTAAAACCCTTTGCAGAATGCAGGCTTTTTGTTGATAAGCTCTTTTTCGGAATATCTGAAGCTTTCAATAAAACCTGTTTTGCCGTCAAATGTTATATCGCCTTTGTCAAGCAGAATTTTAACACAGTCGCCGTCCGCGACAAATTTCGCTTTCGCTTTTGAGGATGGAGTGTCACATACAAAGTCATTTTTGATGACAATCTGTTCTTTTGCTATGAAAGCGTTTCCTTCGCTGTATGTAATGTTAATGAATAAATCGCATTTTGATTTCGGAACTTTTACGGGAAAATCAACTTCAACTTTTGAACAGGGGGCGATGTCAAGCCGCATTGAACTTTTATTCAGAACTTCTTTTCCGTTAAGAACAACACAACAGTCGGCGGTTATATAATCGGAATTTCTGAAGCGGTTTGTGTTTTCAAAGGTCAGCTTTCCGGCGTTCCAGTATGCTCTTACCGGGCGGTAAACGGCCTGCATCTCATAAGCACCGGTGTGCGGTGTTCTGTCGGGGTAAACAAGACCGTCAACGCAGAAGTTGCCGTCATGCCTTTTCTCGCCGTGGTCGCCGCCGTATGTGTATTTGAGCTTGCCGCGCGAATGGTAAACGGCGTGGTCCGCCCATTCCCAGATACAGCCGCCCATAAGGTTGTCATATTTGTAAAGGTGTTTCCAGTAATCCTCAAGTCCGCCGGGGCCGACGCCCATAGCGTGAGCGTACTCGCAAAGGAAGAAGGGCTTTTTGCTGTATTTTGCGCCTCTTGTTTTTTTGCCGGTTTTTTCGACATCGTTCTGATGAGTGTACATTTCGGAGATAATGTCATAAGCGAATCTTTCACCGCGCACAACGCCCTCATAGTGAACGGGAATCTGCGGGCAGATTTCGTGAAGGAACCTGTAACAGGCATCCTGATTGTTATACCCGCCCGCTTCGTTGCCGAGCGACCACATTGTTACACAGACGCGGTTTCTGTCGCGGTAATACATTCTGCTTACTCTGTCCAGATAGCGCGGCTCCCAGGCGGGGTCGTGGCTTATAAGGTCAATATTGCCGTAGTATTGCGAGCCGCAGCCGTGGGTTTCAATGTCTGCCTCGTCAACAACATAAAGGCCGTAGATGTCGCACATTACAAGGAACTGGTGGTCGGGAGGGTAGTGCGATGTTCTCACGGCGTTGACATTGAGTGATTTCATAAGTTTTATATCCTTCTCAATATCCTTTATGCTCATCGCGTAGCCGGTTTTCGGGTTTGTGTCGTGATGATTGACGCCCTTGAATTTGATTTTTTGCCCGTTAAATGTGAAAATGTTTTTCTTGATTTCAACCTTTTTGAAGCCGGTTATGTTTCGCAAGGTCATAACCTCGCCGTCTTTGTTGAGAAGAGTGATAAACAGGTCATAAACCTTCGGAATTTCCGCGTTCCAGCTTTCAACATCAAGGCCTTCCAGCGCAAGCACGGTCTGAGCGCCTGCTTTTTCCAGAGCGGACGCTTTGAGTTTTTTACCGTCATACAGTTCGGCGCGTACGGTGCAGCCCGCTGTTCTGCCCTTTATTTCGGTCTTAACGTTCAAATTCCATTTGCCTTTTTTCTCTGTCGATTCTATATAAAAGTCATTTATGAAGGTATCGGGCATTTCATAAAGAAGAACATCGCGAAAAATGCCGTTTTCCCTGAACATATCCTGACATTCGAGGTATGTTCCGTTTGACCATTTGTGAACAACCGCGAGAATTTCGTTTTCACCGTCAACCGCGTATTTTTTAAGGTCAAATTCCGCCGTGTTGTGAGCGCCTTCACTGTAACCGACAAATTTTCCGTTCATATACAAATCCAGCCCGCCCGCGACACCGAGAAACGATATAATATATTTTTTGCCTTTTGAAAGGGTGATTACTTTTCTGTAAATGCCCACAGAGCATTCTTCGGGAACATTTGGGGCGGGGTGGTCGAATTCATACTGCCAGTTTATATAAACGGGCTTTTCATAGCCTGTTCTCTGCCATGTCGAAGGCACTTTAACCTCATCAAAACCGAGTTCGGATGTATTAATTATTTTGGGAACATCGGTGTTCTTTTTAAAATAGGCGAAATCCCATTTGCCCGACAGAACAGTTACCATATCGGATGAAACACGCTCTTTTACAAAATTTGTTTTCTGCAAAACCGCTTTGGATGAATAGGGAATGAAATATGCTCTCGCAGGCAACTTGTTGATTTCATAAACGGAGAAATCGTTGAAATTCTTATTGTTGAAAGAGTACTTCATGCTTTTCAATTCCTTTCGCTTTTTTCGTGCAGCATTTTAATCATTATTTTCGCCGCTTTATAAATATCACCGCAACCGAGAGTGATTACAAAATCGCCTTTTTGCGCGTGGTCAACAACATATTGCGAAACCTCTTCAAATGTGTTGAACCATACACTGCCGGGTATTTTTTCGGCAAGATCCGCGGTGTATATTCCGTATGTGTTAACTTCCCGTGAGCCCATTATTTCTGTCATAACAACTTTATCGGGAATTTTAAGAACATTTACAAAATCATCAAAAAGGATTTTTGTTCTCGAATAGGTGAAAGGCTGAAATACCGCCCAAACATTGTTAAAGCCCATTCCCATCGCGGCCTTGAGCGTTACCTCAAGTTCTTTCGGATGGTGCGCGTAATCGTCCGCGATTGTTATGCCGTCAATAACATCAAGAATCTCAAACCTTCTGCCCGCTCCTCTGAAATGCGTTATGGCTGTTATAATTTCGGCAGGCTCGGCGCCGGTGTGCAGTGCGCAAACAAAGGCGGCAAGGGCGTTGTAAATGTTGTGCCTGCCCGGAATTGAAAGCTGAACTCTGCCGAGATTTTCGGAATTGTGCATAACATCAAAGCTTGAGTATTCGTTTACTGTTTCAACATTGTCGGCATAATAGTCGTTTGAATTGTCAAAGCCGAAAGAAACGGCCGGCTTGTCACTCGCCTTTCTGACGGTTTCGATAACGCTGCGGGTGTTTTCGTCATCGCCGTTGTAAACGATTTTTTTTGTGGCGTATCCCGCGAATTTCACAAAGGATTTTTTGATATTGTCAAGGTTTTTGAAGTATTCGAGATGGTCTTCGTCAACATTCAGAATAACCGCGACATCTGGCGTGAGTTTAAGAAAATGGTCGCGGTATTCACAGCTCTCGCAAACCATATGCTCGCTTGTCCCGACAATTCCGCTTGTGCCGGTAAGCGGGAGCTTGCCGCCGATAACCGCGGAAGGGCTTTTGCCGCACTCAATAAGAATCTGTGTGAGAAGCGCGCTTGTTGTTGTTTTGCCGTGAGTGCCGCTGATTCCCATACAGTCGGAGAATATTCTCGTTATCGCGCCCAGAATGTCATTTCTTTCAAACAGCGGAATACCGGAGTTTTTCGCGGCTTCAAGTTCGGGGTTGCCGGGCAGAATTGCCGATGTGTAGATAATCAGTTCGGCCCCTTCGATATTTTCCGCCTTCTGCCCCAGTGTTACCTTTGCGCCCATTGCGCGTACCCTCGCAAGAGTGTCGGTTTCATTATTGTCGGAACCGGAAATTATATAGCCTTTTTCGTGCAGAATTTCGGCAATGGGGCACATTCCCGAACCGCCGATGCCGATGAAATGTACCCTTCTTACCTTTTTCAACAGTTCATCTATCTCAAACATAATAATAGTCTCCAAAATAATTTTTTAATATTATAATTGATAACCAGAAAAAAATAAACAGCAATTTACATAAATTTATAAAAAAATAATAATATTAAATTTATATATAATTTACTTGAAGTATTGCACACTATTTGTTATAATTTTAATATCTGTTAATATGCGAAATCGGAGGCATAATGAAAGGCAAACTTATTGTAATAGAAGGGCTTGACGGCAGCGGCAAATCAACTCAGCTTAATATTTTAAAAAACAGGCTCTGCGACGAAGGCTTGCATGTCAGGCAGATTAAACTGCCGAATTATGAGGACAAATCCAGTGAGCTTGTAAAAATGTATCTCGGCGGAAGGTTCGGCTCCGACCCGGATTGTGTCAACGCTTACGCGGCTTCTTCGTTTTACGCGGTTGACCGCTATGTGAGTTATAACTGCTTTTGGAAAGATGACTATCTTTCGGGCAAAATCATCCTCGCTGACAGATATACAACATCCAACGCATATCACCAGCTCACAAAAGTCAAAAAAGAAGATTACGATTCTTTCCTGTCCTGGCTTGAGGATTATGAATATGTAAAACTCGGTGTTCCG
>ONON01000185.1 GCA_900319455.1 uncultured Eubacteriales bacterium | reverse complement strand
CCGGGCGGCGTTTTATCATCGCCGTTAAATCCTTAATGAGCAACGGTCACGGCTCATATTCGGGAGCAATGCCGAAAGAAAAAAGCGGTCTCGCCGTGTATATCGGCACAAATGTCAAATATGCCGAAAAACAGGAAAACGGAGATTAAATAATGAGTTTTGAAAAAAGTAATATAAATAATATTATAATTAATTATAAATAATTTGTTAAGATTATTGATAAAGAAAAAAAGTTGTGCTATAATTAACCGAATAATCGGGAAAGAAGGTGCGCCGCTTGAAAAAACTGTTTTCGGTATTGACTGTTATTTCAATAATCTGCGTTTTCTTTTCCTCGTGCAGTCCTTCCCCGTTCAAAACCGCTGACTATCTTATGAAACCGCCTGCTTTCGCCGGCACCGATGAAGAACTTCTCAACGCCTTTACTCTTGCCGCGGGCGAAAGCACTGTTTACTGCACTCCGCTCAACGGCGATTACAAATCCGCCGTAATAGTTGAGGATGTTGACGGTGACAGAATTGATGAGGCTCTCATTTTTTATAAACTCAAAAGCGGTCAGGGCACAGTCAGACTCAATCTGCTTGAAAAAATCGACGGTGAGTGGAAAAGCGTTTCCGATTTCAGCGGCTCCGGCACATCTGTTGACAGCGTGAGTTTTACCGACCTTGACGGTGACGGCGTAAAAGAAATTTCCGCGGGCTGGCGCGTCGGTTCATCCACGCAGAAAGCACTGTCTGTTTACCGCAGAAACTCCGACGGGCACAGCTACCAGGAAATTATGAACGAATCCTACTCCGTTATGAGTTACGGCGACGCCGATTCCGACGGCGCTGTAGAGATTTTGCTGGTAAGTCAGGTCACCGCCGCTACGGGCACTCAGAATTTTGCCAATCTTTATAAATTCTCCGGCGGCAAAATGAACCTTGTCGGTTCAGCCAAGCTTGACGGCAATGTAAGCAGCTATGTTTCGGTTAAAAATGAGAAAACGGATGAAAAATCCCCGCTGAGGTTTTATATTGACGCGCTCAAGGGCGAAATGCTTATGATTACGGAGCTGATTTACTGGAATGCCGAAACATCCGAGCTTGTCGATCCCTTTGTTGACAATGTCACGCTTACTAATGTTTCAACCCTGCGTTATGAACCGATACCGAGTATGGATATCAACAATGACGGCGTTATAGAGATACCGGTTCAAACGGCGATAAGCGATGTTCCGCAAAGCAGTGATATACTTGTTTCCTCAAGCTTTTATCTTACTCAGTGGAAAAAACTTGACTCCGACGGCACGGGGCTGACGGCGGTTCAGAACTCGCTTATCAGCACAAACGGCGGGTTTATATTTTATCTTGATGACGATTCACTTGACAGAATAAACATTAACGCACAGAACGACAGATGCTGGATTTTCAGGTCGGCAGAGGAAGACGGAACCTTTACGGATTTGTTCTCACTTCTCATCATTGACACCGAAAGCTGGAATGATGAAATGGCGGGCAGTTACACCGTGCTTATGCAAAAAGATGAATATTATGTGTGCGCCTATATTTCCGCGGCCGGCGCCGAATACGGAATTACGGGTGAAAAACTCTCCGAGAGGTTCGCGCAGTTTAATTATTGAGAAAGAGTGAAATGATTATGAAAAAGGTACTTGTTGCAGAGGACGAGCAGGCGATAAGAGAATTTGTTGTTATAAACCTTCGCAGAAGCGGCTATGATGTTGTCGAGGCCTGTGACGGCGCTCAGGCGCTTGAAGAGTACGAGGCGGGCGGCGGTGATTTTGATGTGGCTGTTCTTGATATTATGATGCCCAATGTTGACGGGCTTGAGGTTTGCAAACAGCTCCGCGCGAAAAGCGGCAATATAGGCATAATTCTTCTTACCGCCAGAACGCAGGAGATGGATAAAGTCTCAGGGCTTATGATGGGAGCGGATGATTATATAACAAAGCCGTTCTCTCTGTCGGAACTTGTCGCGAGGGTTGACGCCGTTTACCGCAGGGTTTCAATGCTTGCCCCGTCAAACGCTTCAAAAGAGGCGGTCAGCGTAATCGAACTCGGCGATTTTAAACTCAACCTGCGCAACAGAACTCTTTCAAAACTCGGCAGATACATAGAACTCACTCAGGTCGAATTTCAGATGATGGAGTATTTCTTTACAAACCCGGGCGCGGCGCTCAGCAGAACAGACATACTCAATTATGTTTGGGGCAGTGAATATTTCGGCGAAGAAAAAATTGTTGATGTCAATATCAGAAGGCTTCGCATAAAAGTCGAGGATGAGCCTTCCAATCCCAAAAATCTTATAACTATCTGGGGCATAGGCTACAAATGGGTAGTGTGATTTTTTATTAATTGTACCGAAGGGCGGTGAGAACGGTGAAAGGCATTTCAAAAAAATGGTTTTTTGAGGTTATCTCAATAATATCCGTTTTAATGCTTGTTATCGCGGCCGTCCTCATAACAACGCTTTACCGCTCCTACTACCGTACCGTTGAAACAACGCTTTCATCATATTCCGGCAACTATATCAACGCTTATTTCCCTTTGCAAGACAGTGAAACGCCGGAAGGCTTTAACCGCAGCGCCCGCGACTTTATTGAGAATTTCACGGCCGCGGATAAAATGGAAGCCTGGGTTATCGACAAGGCGGGCAGAGTTATAAT
>ONON01000067.1 GCA_900319455.1 uncultured Eubacteriales bacterium | reverse complement strand
GAATACGGAAAGTATTCCTCATCGTCATAACCCGCAAATATGCACAAATATCATCTCTTTGAGGTGCAAAGCAGTTTTCACGCAAAAAAAGAGTCGCAGAACAAGGAAGATTTGTGAGAGCATACTTGATGTATGGTAAACAAATCTGACAATGTTATGCGGCTTTTGGTTTGATGCGAAAACCATACTGGTTTATGAGTTACTGCCCAATCCGCGGGAGAGATTCTTTATGCAGATTATTATTTGTTTTTTTCGGCAATCACCTTTTTTATGAGTTCGGGAATGTTTGTTATTATTCCGTCAACTCCGCACAAGAGAAGGTAACGGGCGAGAAAGGCTTTGTCAACCGTCCATACATTCACTTTTATCCCCTTTTTATGCGCCCTGTAAACATAGCCGGGAGTAACATGGATAAAGTGCGGATGAAGTGCGTCGGCTTTTATTGAAGCGGCGTAGGTTACGGGTGTAAAAAACACTTTCGCGCTTGAAAAAGTCTGCAATGAATAGAGCAAACCCGTTTTGCAGGCGGGGTCCGTTTGCTTTGCCTCAACAAGCAGTTTGGCGTCAAAGCTCGAAATAATGAGTTTATCAAACAAACCGTGCGCCTTGACGGCGTCAATGGTTTTTTGAACTATTCCGGTTTCGCCCTGTTTGGGGGATTTGAGCTCAATATTAAGTATTTCAATATCCGCGCCTTCACACAAAGTTAAAAACTCCTCAAGAGTGGGGATTTTTGTGCCTGCGAATTTTTCGGAAAAATATGAGCCGAAATCGTATCCGCGCAGTTCCTCAAGCGTCATTTCGGCAATAAGCCCCCTGCCGTCGGATGTCTCGTCTATTGTGTAATTGTGGCAAACCACGGGCACTCCGTCTTTTGTAACATGAATATCCGTTTCAAAGCCGTCAACAACAATCTCAAGTGATTTTTCAAAAGCGGGCAGTGTGTTCTGCGGAGCGTGTTTGTTGGCGCCGCGGTGTGATATTACTTTGCAAATCATATTCTGCCTCCCGTAAAAAAGTATAACTCATTTTAACACATTATTTCTATTATTCAATATTATTTTTATCGCGGCGGCACAACCGCAACAAAGTGTGATTATACATGCCGAATAGCATCACTGTGAATACAGAGTGTAAATATAAAGAGAGGGGCCGCCGCAAACGCACTGAATGCGCGACAGTCCCTGAATTTTCACCGGGTTATCTTAAAAAGCTTGCCGCTATATCTGGCACATTTGTGATTACCGAATCACAGCCCCAATCACGCAGGTTGACAATATCCTGAGGGTTGTCAACGGTCCAGGGATTTATCTGCATACCCGCCGCGTGAAAATCGTCAATATATTTTTTATCCACCATAGAATAATGAGGGTGAACGGCACTGCAACCGATTGACTTGCAAAACTCGACGGGATTTTTTATGAGTTCTTCAATTTCGCAGTCAACGCTGTAAAGCATTCCCGTTTTCACATCGGGGTTGTATTTTTTAACCTCAACCAGAACATCGGGCGAAAAGCAAGAAATCAGAAGATTGTCAAGCAAACCGTACCGAGCGGCGAGATCGATTGTTTCGGGCACAATGTCACAGGGCTTCTGAGGAGTTTTAATCTCAACATTAATTGTTTTAAGCCCTTTGCACAACTCAAAGAACTCGCTTAAAAGCGGAATTTTCGTGCCTTTGAAATCGGAGCAGAAATATGAGCCGAAGTCAAGCGCCCTGAGTTCTTCCAGAGTCATTTCGGTTATTGTGCCTGTTCCGTCTGATGTTTCATCAACGGTGTAATTGTGGCACACCACAATGTGGCCGTCTTTTGTGAGGTGAACATCGTTTTCAAAGCCGTCGCAACCGAGTTCAACCGCTTTTTTGAACGCGGGAATTGTGTTTTGCGGGGCATATCTGTTCGCGCCTCTGTGTGAAATAATATCAGTCATAAATATTGTCCTCCTTACCGTTATCGGATTTTATTTCGCCGATGCTGTCGGCGGTTCTGAAGGTTTCGCCGTTATCAAAAAGAATCGCGGGGTTGCGTATGGCGGCTCCTATTCCCATTGCCACACAGTTGAGCGGGTCAAGCGCCGCGTAGGTTTTGACACCTGTTTTTTCCTCAATCATTTTATCAAAGCCCTGAAGCAGAGCGCCTCCTCCCGTTAAGTAAATGCCTGTTGTAAGCACATCGGCGGCAAGTTCCGGAAGAGTCTGCTGCAAAACAAGGCTTACCGTGTCGGCAATCAACTCAAGGTTCTGCCTTATGGCAAGGAAAACCTCTGTTGAAGTTATCTCAAAGGCTACCGGCATACCGGTTATATAATGCTTGCCCTTGACCGTAAGGCCGAGTTCAACCTCGCGCAGCTGCGCGCAACCTATTTGCTTTTTTATGTTTTCAGCTGTTCTCTCGCCTATGAGGATGTCTCTTTCCCGCCTTATCTGGCGCATAATGGATTCATCAAAAGTGTTGCCGGCGCATTTTATTGAATGCGAAACAGAAATGCTGCCCATAGTCATAACGGCTATATCAGTAGTTCCGCCGCCTATATCAACAACCATTGTGCCCATTGGCTTATCACTTCTCAAGCCCGCTCCGAGGGCGGCGGCGAGAGGTTCCTCAATAAGGCAGGCTCGCCCCGCGCCCGACGCTGTTACCAGCTCGAGAATTGTTCTTTTTTCAAGGCTTGTCACACTTGATGGAACACAGACTACAATATTCGGTTTGAAAACCATATTTCTGCATATTTTCTGCAAAAAGTATTTTAAAATATGCCTTGTCGCCGTAAAGTCGGAAACCACTCCGTTTCGCAAAGGTTTAATCACCTTTATGGAGTCCGGCGTTCTGCCGAACATTTCATAAGCTCTTTTGCCCACGGCTATCAGCCTGCCTGTCGCAGTGTCATAAGCCGCAGCGGAGGGTTCGGATAAAACAATGCCCTTGCCTTCAACATAAACAACAATAGATGTTGTGCCGAGATCTATTCCTATATTTATTCCGAACATTGTTTTCAGCTCCCTCCCCTGTTACTTTTCTTTTATCTGTGTCAGCGCGATAACACTGCAATAGATTTTATCCGCTCCGGCGAGATACAGCATTTTTGCGCATTCGTCAAGCGTTTCGCCCGTGGTTGCCACATCGTCGCACAAAAGCACCGTTTTGCCTTCAACCTTTGATTTGTCGGCAACCTCAAACGCGCCTGTCAGGTTGCCTCTGCGAAGCAGGTTGCTCAGCAGGTGCTGACTTTTTGTTTCATATATTTTTTTAATAACAGTGCCATCATACACCAAGCCCAGTTCTTTTGCAACACCGCGCGCCAGCAGTGCGCTCTGATCAAAGCCGCGTTTTTTTACAGACGCCGCCGACGCGGGAACATTTATGACAATATCAAAGCTTACTTTGTCAAAAGATTTTTTAACGCAGCGCGCCATCATACATGAAAACGGTTTCGCGCTCTCTCTTACAGAATTGAATTTGAAAATATGAATGCCTTTTCTGACCGCTCCCTCATACTCATACGGGGCGCAAAGCCCGTCATAAAACCTGGATTTGGTTTTGCATTCGCAGTTCTTTTTGCTCATTCCGCATTTTAAGCAAACCGGTTCTTCAATGCGCTTTGCCTTTGTTTCGCATTGCGCGCAAATCCCGTTTTTAAGCGGCGCGACTTTGTCGCAAAAAACACACCGCGGAGGAAAAACCGCGTCAAGAAAAGCGTCGCGCGCTCTTAAAGCGAAATCAGAAAAGCTCATCCTTTTTCTCCATTACCAAAAAATCCTGAAGCGCCGAGTATCTTTTGGCTTTTGTGTTGTTGGCTGCCATTTTGCGAACGCAGTTTTCATCTCCCACGGCAATAAGCAGTTCCCTCGCCCTTGTAACGGCTGTATAAAGCAGGTTGCGGTATGCCAGCCTGTCGGGTACTCCGCAAACCGGCACTATTACGGCTTTAAACTCACTGCCCTGGCTTTTATGCACTGTTATCGCGTAAGCGTGCTCCAACTGCTGAGCGTTTTCAAGCGGATACACAACATCCTTGTCATCAAAAGAAATATTCATAAAGGCGTTGGCTGTATCGATTTTTTTTATAATTCCTATGTCTCCGTTGAAAATTCCGAGCCCGGTGCTGCCGTCGGCGGAGCTTTCCCACTCTATGTCATAATTGTTTTTTGTCTGCATTATCTTGTCGCCTTCGCGAAAAACCCTGCCCGCGGACAAAAACTCCCTTTTTGATTTTGAAGGCGGATTGAGAACGGCCTGAAGCCTTTTGTTGAGGTTCACCGTTCCCGTTTCCCCTATTCTCGAAGGGGCGATAACCTGAATATCGCCGAGAGGCGAATAACCGTAAGCGCCGGGCAGGCGTTTGCAGCACAGTTCCGACACGGTTTCGGCGGCGGCAAAGGGATTTTTACGCTCCATAAAAAAGAAATCACTGTCGCGCACGGTCAGATCCGGCATCTCGCCTTTAACTATTTTATGAGCGTTTACTACTATTGAGCTTTGCAAAGCCTGGCGGAATACCTCATTGAGTTCCACAACGGGAACAATCCCCGAAGCGATTATATCATGCAGAACATTGCCCGCTCCTACAGGCGGAAGCTGATCGGAATCGCCCACCATAACAAGCCTGCAGTTAAGCGGCAGCGCGTCGAGAAGTGAAGCGAACAGCCTTACATCCACCATCGACACCTCGTCAACAATCAGAGCGTCCGCGTCTATCGGATTGCCGGCATTCCTTGTGAAAACGGGTTTGTCGTTTTTATCCCACTCAACCTCAAGCAGACGGTGAACGGTTTTTGCCTCATAGCCCGTAAGTTCGCTCATTCTTTTGGCGGCTCTGCCTGTGGGAGCGCACAGAACGGTCTCTATTCCGTCTTTGACAAACAGATTGATTATTGCCCTAATTGTTGTGGTTTTGCCCGTGCCTGGCCCGCCGGTGAGAACAAGAAGGCCTTTTTCGACTGCCGTGCGTATAGCTCTTTTCTGAACATCGTTATAGCAGATTCCGCTTATCACTTCAATTTGCTGTATTCTTTCATCTGTCGCGGTATTGTCTGACGCGGAAAACTTTTTTCTGAAGGTAAGCTGTTTTGCACAGTCGCTCTCGGCTTTATACATCTCATTGAGAAAAATATACGGTTTGCCTCTGACGGTTTCGGCGACGGCACCTTTTTTCTCAACAAGCGTGTCTATGGCTTTTTCAACCGTTTCTCTGTCAACCCCGAGTAAATCCATACATGGCTCAATCAGCTTTTCTCTCGGAACACAGGTGTGCCCGTTAAAAAGGTTGTGGTTGAGAACATATTTTACGCCCGCCGTGTTTCTGTAAACGCTGTCAGGCTTTTCGGCAAAGCCCGCGGCAACGCTTTCCGCTTTTTCAAAACTCATACCCACAACATCTTCGCAGATAATATATGGGTTTCTCTCTATTTCCTCAACGGCTTTGTTGCCGAGAGCTTTATAAATCTTAACGCTTTCCGCAGCTGATATTCCGTATTTTTCAAGTGAAATAATAATTTCACGCTCGGCAAAAGCTTTATTGAACTCCTCCGAAATTTCGGCGGCTCTCTCTTTTGATATGCCTTTTATTGAAGAAAGCCTTACGGGATCGTTTGATATAACATCAAAGGTTTCTTCGCCGAACGCCTCAACAATTCTTCTTGCCGTTGCCTCTCTTATTCCTTTTATCGCGCCGGAGGCGAGGTAACCGTACTGTTCATCCGCGGTTTTTATCTGCAGCCTTTCAAAGCCCTCTATTTTAAACTGTCTGCCGTAGCTGGGGTGAACGGTCCACGAGCCGTTAAAAGCCGCTCTTTCACCCGCGACAAGCGGCGGCAGTGACCCTACGGCAGTAAAAATATCACCGTCGCCGGTTTCAAGCTCCAGCACGGTGTAGCCGTTTGTGTCATTGCGAAATGTTACGGAATAAACCGTACCTGTAATCTGTTCACTCATAATTCCCGAATAAAAAATAAAATTGAGTGGGACTGTAAGCCGAGTTCTGTCATTTAAGGCAATCATCTTTCTACGCCCTACATTGCTGCAAAGCTTCAGCCATCCTTCGGGGTATCGCCGAGCAAGCGCCGCACGCAAAGCGTACTCCCCCTGTCGATGTTGCTCCGGATAGGGTTTGCAGGGCCGCGCGGTTCCCCGCGCGCCGGTGAGCTCTTACCTCGCCTTTCCACCCTTACCCGCGTAACGCGGGCGGTATATCTCTGTTGCACTTTCCCTGAGGTCGCCCTCGGCGGCCGTTAGCCGTTATCCCGCTCTGCGGAGCTCGGACTTTCCTCACGCAGTTAAAAACTGCCTGCGACTGCCCATCCCACTCAAAATATTATTTTAACCTGTATTTTTATATATGTCAAATTTAAAAATAAATAAAATATAATTTGTAAAGTTTTTTAATAACACTTGAATATTTTAATTGCTTATTTTAATATAAAAGAAAGTCGCGTTCACTTTTTTAAGGAGCCGTAAAATGGATGACATTTACATATCAAAAAAGAAAAGCCGCGAAAGCGATGAAATTGAAATACCGGCAATCAACATTCCGGATATAACCCCACCGCCGAACGAAAACCGGAGACCTGCCGGTTACGGCACACCCGAAAGGGACGGTTTCGCGCCGTACCGCGGAAAAGAGAAACCGAAAAATCGGAACAAAGGCGTTGCGCCGGAGCCCGTTCATAATGACAAGCCGAAAAAAAAGAAGAAAAAAGCGGGCCCTGTCAAGCGTATCGCGATGTTCCTCATTCTGGTTTTCGCGGCTTTATATTTGCTGACAGCGGGAGCCGCCGCCGTTTCGGGCTACAAGAAAACATCTCTTAACAGGAACTCCTATATAGCCTCGTCTCAGCTTAACTCAAGCCCGTTTGTAAAAAACATTCTTCTCATCGGCGTTGACGGCACGGATAATGAAGAGCAGCTGCGCTCGGATTCAATGATACTTGTTTCGCTTGATACCGTTCACGCCAAAATAAAAATAACATCTTTTATGAGAGACAGCTGGCTTCAGATTCCCGGTCACAAATTCGCCAAACTCAACGCCGCGTGTTCGCTGGGCGGCGCGCAGCTTGTGGTTGACACAATAGAATACAATTTCAGGGTAAACATTAACGACTATGTTCTGGTTGACTTTGCGATGTTTACCGAAATTATTGACGCGATAGGCGGCGTAAATGTTGAGGTAACGCCCGCGGAGGCGAATTTTATAAACAGAACAACAAGGCACACCGTAGAAAGCGGTGAGAGCATTCACCTTGACGGCGCGAAGGCTCTTGTTTACTGCAGAATACGCAAGCTCGACTCCGACTATATGCGAACATACCGCCAGAGAAAGGTTATAAACGCCATTCTCGCCAAAATAAAAGGGCCGGAAGCGCTGAGGCTTTTCGGAGCGATGTTCGGTATTTTTTCAAAAATACAAACCAATATGAATCCGTTTGAAATCGCCTGCCTTATTTACAGAACCGGTTTTTCGGCGCTGTTTTTCGACACCGTTTCGTCAAGAATTCCCACCGATGATTTATCTTGGAGCGGCAGAGAGGGCAGCCAGAGCGTGGTTGAACTTGATGTGGGCGCAAACGCGGACTATCTTTACAATTTCATATATACAGGTTCAGCGGAGCCTTCAGACGGCGGTGATTGAACTATGTTAATAAAGTATTTCAACCGAGGATTTAATTTTTCGCAGGACGGTCCCGGCAACCGGCTTGTTTATCACCTTCAGGGTTGCAATTTGAAATGCCCCTGGTGCGCGAACCCGGAGGGTATAGCCGTTGACGGCTCGCTGATGGCCGACGGAAACGCAGACGGCAAATTCTGCAAAAACAACGCTGTAACCGACGGTTACCCCGACAGGTCGGTATGTAAAAACTGTGACAAAACCTGCACTGAAATTCCGGCGAGCGGAATTAAACTCAGTTGCAAAACGCAGACCGTCGATGAAGCGGTCGATTACATTTCAAATTGCAGACCGATGTTTTTCAGCGGCGGCGGAGTAACCTTCACCGGAGGGGAGCCTTCCTTTCAGTTTGACGCGCTCAAATCACTGCTTGAAAAACTGAAGGCCAAAGGTATAAACACGGCTGTTGAAAGCAACGCAACCCACCCGCGCTTTTGCGAACTGTTCGGACTTATCGATTATCTTATTTTCGATTGCAAGCATTACAACAGCGAAAAACATAAAGAAATCTGCGGCCTTCCTTTGAGTGTAATTACGCAAAACATAAAATCCGCTTCACATCTGAGGGAACAGCTTCTTGTACGCATTCCGCTTATCGGCGGATTTAACGCGTCGCGTTTGGATGCCGAAGGCTTCGCAAAACTGTCCACGCAAATATGCACAGACAGCTGTTCTTTTGAGTTTCTCAGATACCACGAATTCGGCAAAGACAAGTATAAAAAATGCGGCTTGCCCTACACGATGGGCAAAGAGGCTTATGTTGAACCGGAAACCGTTAAGTATTTTGAAAATATATTTGAAAAACATTCGCTCAAAACAATTCATACATAAATGAGGTGTTTAATATGTTTGCTGATATTTGTTCAAAAGAAATAACCGAAATGGCAAAGGCGCTGTTCAAAGAGGAACGAAGCATAAAGCGCCTTGACGGATGGTTTCTGTCGCGTGAAACCGCGCTGAAAATTCACGAAGAAAACAAGGGCGCATCAAAAGAGATTTCCGCCGCGCTTGAGCTTAAAGCCATGGTGGAAAACCTGCCGCTTTCGGTCAGTGACAACAATATTTTCTGCGGCACTCAAAGAGACGCGTTCGCCAAATCCTACGCACTCATAAACCCGGCTTTCAAGGTTGAGAATTTTTGCGGTTACTGCGACCCGACAGCCGTTTTTGACGACATTGAGCCGAATAATGAGTTTACTCCCGGGCGGATAAACGCCCTGCGTGAAAAAACAAAACAAAGCGAATATGTAAGGGATTTGTGCGCGGTTTATGATGAATATGAAAACAGCACATCGGAGGTTGCCTTCTTTTTTGAGCAGGTTACGGGTCACCTCATACCCGATTTCAGACCCGTTCTGAAACACGGCATAAAAGCCCTGATTGAAAAAACAAACAACAGGATTAAAGCTGAAACAGACCCCAAAAAAGCAGAAAATCTGAAAGCGTTTGCCACAGCGCTTGAATGCGCCGTAACGCTTGCCGGGCGATATGCCGACCTTTGCCGCGAAAAGGCCGAAAACTCGGCGGAAAAAGAAAAAGCAAGATTTGAGTTTATGGAAAAAACTCTGAGAAAGGTTCCTGCGATGCCGGCTCAGTCGCTTTATGAGGCTGTTCAGAGTTTTATTATCTGCTGGCAGGTTATGTGCCTTGAACAGGCGCCCAATCCTTTTGCTTTTTCGGTTGGCAACGCCGACCGCATTTTTGAGCCGTACAGAAAAATGAGCGGTGAAAGCGTTGAGGATGCGGCGGCTTTGTTTAAACATTTTCTTGTGTTTTTTAATGTAGCGGACAGAAGCTGGGCTATCTCACAGTCACTTTTAATCGGCGGCAAAGACACAGACGGCGGCGACCTTACCAACCCCTCCTCCTACGCTTTGCTTGACGCCTACTATGATATGAATATGCCGCAGCCCATTCTTTCGATAAAGCTGCATAAAAACACTCCGATGGAACTGTACAGGCAGATAGGAAAATTCCTGTTTACCCCCGGTGTTCTTACCCCTTCGTTCTTCAATGACGATTCTCTGTTTGAAATTCTCAGGGCTCACGGCGTTGATGAAGAAGACCTGCCGGACTGCTCGGTCGCAGGCTGTCAGGAGCCGTTGATTATGGGAAAAGATAACGGCAACACAACCAATACATGGTTCAACCTGCCCAAAATTCTTGAGCTTACCCTGAACAGAGGCAAATCTCTGCTTACGGGCAGGGAAATCGGAACGGTAATCAAATCAGACAGCACCCTCGATATACTGAAAAATCTGCGTGAATATTTTTATAAAAACGCGGAGCATTACGCCGCCGAAATGGCAAAAGCCGGCAACGGAGCTTCAAAGGCTCTGTTCAACCTTCCCGTGCCGTTTTTATCATCGTTTATGGGCGGCCTTGATTCGGGCATTGACTGCCGCGACACAGATGAACAGGGCACAAAATATAACGGAAGCGGCTGCCTTATTCACGGGCTTTCGGTTGTAGCCGACTCTTTCGCGGCGGTTGACAGGCTTGTTGAGGAACGCCCGCAGGACGCCGATCTTCTTATTGAGGCGCTGAAAAATGACTTTGAAGGCTTTGACGAGCTTCACAAATGGCTGCTTGCCTGCCCGAAATTCGGCAACAATATCGCGTGCGTTGACAGTGAGGCGGCTGAAATCGCCGAGCGAATTTCCGAAATTGTATCATCGCAGAAAAATTATCTCGGCAATCCTTTCCACGCGGATTGGAGCACACCCTCTACACATCTTCTTTACGGCTACTGGGTGGGTGCCACCCCCGACGGAAGGAAGGCGAGAACAGAGCTGAACTACGGCGTTGACCCGCTTTACGGTGAGGCGACAAACGGTCTCGGTCTGCGTATGCTTTCAAACCTGAAACTGCCGTTTTCCGATTTTAACGGCGGCTATGCTTCGCATATGGGCATAGACCCGCGTTTCTTCACCTCGCCCGATTACGAGGGAAAGGGTGAGGATTTTGCCGAAAGAATTATGTCTCCGCTTTTCTTCAACCCCGAGGTCACCGGAGTAAGCCCGTTTTATCTTTATGTAAATGTCACCACACCCGAAACCTTGAGAAAAGTCCTTAAAGAGCCTGAAAAATACGCTCCGAGCGGCGTTTACATAATGAGAATACACGGCACTTTCGTAAACTTCCTTGATTTGTCTCCCGATATTCAGCAGGATATTATTATGAGGCTTGACCTTGAGTCAACGCGCATCTGAGGTAAAGATATGAACTGCATCGGTCTTGATATAGGCACCTCTTCAATATGCGTTTGCGCTCTGAACACGCAAACCGGCGGAATAATCGAATCATTGACCTTCGCAAACAATTTCGGCGTTGCGGGCGCGAAATATGAACGAAAACAAAACGCGGCGGCCCTTGTTGAAAAATGCGTTTGCGCCGTTGACCGGTTTATTGAAAAGTACACGCCCGTATGCGGCATCGGCATAACCGGCCAAATGCACGGAATTGTTTATTTTGACAAAAACTGCGACCCCGTAAGCGACCTGTTCACCTGGCAGGATATGAGCGCCTTGCAGAAAAATGCGCATGGTGTGTCTTACTCGGAAGAACTCGGCCTTCTGAGCGGTTATAACATTTCGCCGGGATACGGCGCAGCAACATTTTTCTGCCACAATTCAAAAAAAGAAGTACCCGAAAAAACGGCGGGAATATGCACAATACACGACCTTGTCGCGGCAAAACTGGCGGGGCTTGACAGACCTGTTATGCATTCATCCGACGCGCACAGTATAGGACTGTATGATATAAACAACGGTTGCTTTGACAAG
>ONON01000063.1 GCA_900319455.1 uncultured Eubacteriales bacterium | reverse complement strand
TTTGCTTACCATACATCAAGTATGCTCTCACAAATCTTCCTTGTTCTGCGACTCTTTTTTTGCGTGAAAACTGCTTCGCACCTCAAAAAGATGATATTTGTGCATATTTGCGGGTTATGACGATGAGGAATACCTGCAAAGATGTGCGAAGATCGCTCTTTGAGGCATTACTGTTTTACGAGTGACTGCCCTTTCACGGCGGGCGTCAAACAGGTGTTGTTAAGTTGTTCCGGCAACACCGAAAAATCAATAAAGTTAAGTGCTTCGTTGTGATTTCGGTCACACCGATATTTTTTGCCTCTGTCTTTTTCAACTTTTTTGCGGATTGCAATTCTTTTTTTGCGGCAACAAGCACCCTGCCTGCGCGGAAGCGTTTCAGAATCCGCCGATTTTTGTGTCATATTTGTTTTTTGCGGGATTTTCGGGAACCGGCAGCGGATACCTGCCCGTAAAGCAGGCGTCGCAAAAACCGCTATCGGCGTTTTCAGCTATTTTGTGAGTTGATTTTACCGAAAGGTAACCGAGCGAATCGGCGCCGATCGCTTTGGCTATTTCCCCGGCCTTTTCATATTTGCAGGCAATAAGATTTTCTTTGCTGTCAATATCCGTGCCGAAATAGCAAGGGTATCTGAAAGGCGGAGCGCTCACACGCACATGCACCTCTTTCGCGCCCGCGTCACGCAAAAGGCTCACTATTCTGGCACAGGTTGTTCCGCGCACAATGGAATCGTCAATCATAATAACTTTTTTGCCATTTACCGTTTCTTTTATAACATTGAGCTTAAGGCGTACGGTATCCTCGCGGCTTGTCTGCGAAGGCTGAATAAAACTTCTGCCGGTGTATTTGTTTTTAATGAAACCGATGCCGTAGGGAATGCCGCTTTCACGCGAGTAGCCGAGTGCGGCGTCAAGCCCCGAATCCGGCACACCTATTACGATATCGGCTTCAACGGGATGCTCTTTCGCAAGCAGGGCCCCGGCTCTCATTCTCGCGTGATGAACGGAGACGCCGTTAATAACCGAATCCGGCCTTGCGAAATAAATATATTCAAACACGCACATACTGCCTTTGTCTTTTCCGGCGCAGTGAGATGTGATTGATCGCGTACCTTCTTTTGAGAAAACAACAATCTCACCCGGCATTATATCTCGCAAAAGTTTTGCGCCCACCGCGTCAAGCGCGCAGCTCTCGCTCGCGACGCAATACGCTCCGCCCGGCGTTTCGCCTATGCAAAGCGGCCTGAAACCGAACGGGTCGCGAAAAGCGATCATAGCCGTCGCGGTCATCAGAACACACGAATACGCTCCTTTGATTTTGTTCATTGTTTTTTCAACAGCCTCACAGGTGCTGCCGGAAGTCAATCTGTCCTCAACCAGCGAATATGCTATTGTTTCCGTGTCGGAAGTGCCGTGGAATATTCCGCCCGAAAGTTCAATCTTTTTGCGTATTTCGTCTGAATTTGTCAGATTTCCGTTGTGGGAGAGGGCAAGATTGCCCTTTATATGCCTTATGACAAGCGGCTGAATATTGTTGATGTTTTTGCCTCCCGTGGTGGAATAGCGAACATGGCCGAGAGCTATATTGCCCGGACCGATGCTTTCAAGTTTTTCTGGAGTAAAAACCTCCGAAACAAGGCCGTCGCCTTTATAATGAGAAAAAACACCGTCGTTGTTTACGGCTATTCCGCAGGATTCCTGCCCCCTGTGCTGAAGAGCGTGAAGCCCTGAGTAAACAGTATTTGCAAGGTCGGATATTTTGCTGTCAAAAATTCCGAACACTCCGCATTCTTCGTGAATTGAATTAAACATAACTCTCCTATTCGGCTGTATATAGATTTGCGTAAGGTCTTGATGTTTCGGGAACGAGTTTGTGAAACGGCTTTTTCATTATTCCGTCATAATCCGCTTCAAAATACCGGCAGTATTTTCTGACATAGCCCTCAAGCTCTTTTCTGTCCCGCGGGGTGAGAGTTGATATTCGTATATTTGGCGACAGGTTCTCTTTCGGAAAGGAACCCCTTACAAACATTTTGCCGCCGTGCATACCCGAAGCGCAGTGTGTGCCGAAAAGCTTTTCACCGCGTTTGAGGTTCAGACCGAGCAGAACTATTGTTCCGCCCGCCATATATTCGCCGAGGAAGGAGCCTGCCCCGCCGCCGATGACGAGAACGGGCTTCATACCGCAAAACTCCTTCATATGGATTCCGCCCCGGCATGAGACACTGTCTCTCACATAAATCTGACCGTCACGCATTCCGTAGCCGAGGGCGTCACCGGTATGGCCGTGTATTATTATTTCACCGCCGCCCATGGTGTTGCCGACAGCGTCCTGACCTTGCCCTTGAAGAATAATTTTGCCTCCGCTCAGGCAAAAAGCGAGGTCATTGCCCGCCGTTCCCTCTATTTCAAGCGTCTTGCCGCTTTCAAGAGCGCAACCGAGATACCTCTGACCGTTTACTTCACAAACAGTGACTTTGTTTTTTGAAAGAAATTCTTTGTTGATGTCTTCATTGACCTCGGTGTATCCTCTGATTCCCGCCGTAATTCTTTTCATTTTACCGCCTCCTATTCGCCGGCGTGTTTAATGCCGAGTATTTCAAGTTCCTTTTCGCTCAGACCGATTCCTCTGAGCATAAGGCGGTTGCCTCTGAGAGAATCAACGGAATTTATACCCATTCCGCCCATTATCTCTTTGATTTCGTGATTCCACGCGGTTATAAGATTTACCACACGCTTATACATAATTTCGGGATTGAGGCGCTTTGTAAGCTCCGGGCGCTGGGTGGCTATTCCCCAGTTGCATTTGCCTGTGTTGCAGGTGGCGCACATATGGCAGCCCATTGCTATAAGCGGAGCCGAAGCGCAGTAGCAGGCGTCCGCGCCGAGAGCAATCGCTTTTACTATATCCGCCGAGCATCTGAAAGAACCGCCGGCAACAAGCGAAATGCGTGAGCGTATGCCTTCATCACGAAGGCGTTGATCGGCAGACGCCAGAGCAAGCTCTATCGGAATACCGACATTGTCTCTTATTCTGACCGGAGCCGCGCCGGTGCCGCCTCTGAAGCCGTCTATCGCCACAATATCCGCGCCCGCTCTCGCACAGCCGGAAACGATTGCGGCAATGTTGTGAACCGCCGCTATTTTGACACACACGGGTTTTCTGCTGTTTGTTGCCTGTTTGATTGCCCATATAAGCTGGCGCAGGTCTTCAATAGAGTAAATATCGTGATGGGGAGCCGGTGAAATCGCGTCGCTGCCCTCCGGAATCATCCTCGCGTTTGAAACTTCAACGCTGACTTTTTCGCCGGGCAGGTGACCGCCTATGCCGGGCTTTGCGCCCTGACCGATTTTTATTTCAACAATTTTTGAATTGTTGAGGTAATCGCTGTGAACGCCGAATCTGCCGGAAGCAACCTGAACAATCAATCTGTCGGTAAAAGGCTGCAGATCGGGGTGAAGTCCGCCTTCGCCGATATTAAAAAGAGTGCCGAGCTCCTTCGCCGCCATGGCGAGCGATTTTTGAGCGTTCAGGCTTATTGAGCCGAAGCTCATTGCCGAAAACATAACCGGTGTTTCGAGAATAACCTGAGGGGGCATATTAACTGTGGATTTGCCCTTTTTCTCTACGGTCAGTTTTTCGGGCTTTCTTCCGAGAACGGTGCGGATTTCCATAGGCTCGCGCAAGGGGTCAATGGAAGGGTTTGTAACCTGAGAGGCGTTGAGCAGAATTTTATCCCAGTAAACAGGATAATCCTTCGGCGTTCCCATACCCGCAAGCAGAACCCCGCCCGTCTCCGCCTGACGGCATATCTGCTGCTGAAACTGAGGGGTCCAGTTGGCGTTTTCTCTGTAATCGCACACATATTTTTCAATTCTCAGCGCGCCTGTCGGGCAGAGCGCAACGCACCTGTGGCAGGCAACGCAGGAGGTTGAATCTGAAATAACGGTTTTTCCGTCATCGGCAAAAAGGTGACATTCATTGGAGCACTGACGCACGCAGCCGCCGCAGTTTATGCACCGCTCTTTGTCGCGGATAACAGTAAAACGGCGGGGAATGTAATTGACCGACATTTAATCTTCCTCCGTTTCATCAGTTTCGAGCGGAACAAATACAGGCTGAGCCCCGCTTACAGACCAAACTTTTTCCGGATCGGGGCATATTATTCTTATCGCGCTCTCCTCGCTGGCGAAATACGCCCTGTCGCCTTTAACTGCGGCAGTGAGCGAGCGCAGTTTCAGACGGTCGTTTATGGCGAGCAGCCCTTTGTTTGAGCCGAGGATAACCGAGAACGGGCCGTTCACGAGGGCTCCGCTGTAAATGGCGCGCAGGTTTGTGAAATATTCTTTTTTCTCCGCGTCCATTCTGTCTATTTCATCCCATTCGGGAGCGGTAAGAACATCGGCGGCAACATTTGCCGGCAGACCGTGGTGCCTTATCAGGTGATCAATAAGGTAGGTAATAACCTCCGTGTCGGTCTGCATTGTGCATTTGTAGCCGAACTGCTCTATGTAGCGGCGGTTCGCGTCATAGCTCGAAATCTCGCCGTTATGCACTATTGACCAGTCCAGA
>ONON01000269.1 GCA_900319455.1 uncultured Eubacteriales bacterium | reverse complement strand
TGTGTTGTTTATCTCGATATGCCCGTAGAGGCTTCTCAAAAACTTATGACTGGCAGATACAACGGCGATGAAGAAAAAAAAGATATTCATGAGGTCAATACGGATTATCTGTCTCAATGCAGAATAACAGCGGACTATTCATGTAAAAAACTCGGATGGAACAGAATTTCCTGCGCGCAGGGCGATTCAATAAAAAGCATTGAGGCAATTTCGGATGAAATCTTCAACTGTGTGAAAAAAGTTTTATGATAACAACGGCAGAAAAATCGAATGTCAACGAACTCAAAGAACTCTGGCAAACCTGCTTCGGCGATGACAGAGAATATATTGATTTTTTCTTTTCACGCAGATTTGTTCCCGAAAATACTTTTGTTTACAGTTTGAACGGCAGGGCGGTCGCGCAGCTTTTTTTGCTTGAAGGCGTTTTCAGAGTAAACGGCGAAGAATATCCTTCATATTATCTTTACGCCGCCTGCACACATCCATCTTTCAGACGAAAAGGGATTATGGGCGAATTGCTGAAATATACGGAAACCGAAGCGAAAAAAAGAAAAACGGATTTCATTTGCCTTGTTCCCGCAGACAAACATCTTTTTGAGTATTATTCCGGATTTTCATATAAGCCCGTGTTTTCTGAAAAAATCATTACCGTCAACAGGCGCGGTTATTCCCGTGAACGCTCGATTGAAACGGCTTTTCCTGAGGCGCAAAAAGATATTTCCGGGTTCAGAAATAAAAATCTTACGGGTTCCGACTGCTTTTTGTGGGATAACGACGCGTTGAAATATGCCGCAGATGAAAATGTTTTTTCCGACGGCGGTTTTATTTGCGACGGTTCAGGCTACGCGCTTTTCAGACCGGATGGCGAAAATGTCTGCCGTGTTATTGAAATTTGCGCGCGGGGCGGGGAAACACGCGGCCTGTTAAACGCCGTTTTTGATTTTTCCGGAGCGGAAAGACTGATAATCAACGCTCCGCTTGATTTTGAAACGGATGATGTTTTCGAGGTTTCAAATAACGCCATGGCTTTGGCGGTAACCGAACGGGCGAAAAAGCTTATTGAAAAAATTGACGGCGCCTTTTTCGGGCTGCCGCTTGAATAAAAGGAGAAAGCTATGTTTTATCTGTTTATGGCAGACGGAACCGAAGAGGTTGAAGCACTTGCGACGCTTGATGTTATGCGCAGGGCGGGGATAAACACCGTTACCGCGGGTGTCGGCTCAACTGAAATAACCGGTTCTCACAATGTGAAAATTATTTGCGATATTCCGGCCGATGCGATAAATCTCAACTCTGAACTTGAAGGGATAGTTCTTCCGGGAGGAATGCCGGGAACGCTGAACCTCGAGAAAGATAAAAATGTACAAAACGCGATAAAATACTGCGCTGAAAACTCGCTTTTTATGTGCGCCATCTGCGCTGCCCCGTCAATTTTGGGGCACGCCGGTGTGCTCAAAGGTAAAAAGGCTGTTTGTTTCCCGGGCTTTGAGGATGAGCTTGACGGCGCAACGGTGCCCGGCGGCTTTGTTTGCGCAGACGCAAACATTATTACAGGCAGAGGAATGGGCTGCGCCGTTCTTTTCGGCCTTGAAATTGTCAAAGCCGTTAAAGGTGAAGCCGACGCCGCGAAACTCAGAGCGTCGCTTCAGTGCGCAATCTGATTATGTTAGGCGCGACATCGGATAAAAAGACTTTAAGAAAAGAAATTATTGAAAAGCGTGATTCCGTTAATGCCGGGCAAAGAGCCGAATTTGAAAACAGGATTTTCAACAATCTGATTTCATACCCTGTTTTTGCCGAAAGTCAAACTGTTCTGGTTTATTACTCGGTTAAGGGAGAAATCGATACGCAATCAATAATTGACCGTTGCTTTTTGAACGGTAAAAAAGTTGCTCTGCCCGTCTGCGTGAAGAATGGAGAAATGATTTTTTATTATATAAAATCACGCTCCGACCTCATTAGCGGCAAATACGGTATTCCCGCGCCGGATACGGCAAAATGCGAAGCGGTTGAGGAGTTTTCACGCGCAATCTGCGTTGTTCCCGCCCTTTGTTTTGACAAAAGAGGGGCAAGGCTCGGTTACGGAGGCGGGTTTTATGACAGGTTTCTGAGCGAACACTCCGTAAAAACCGCGGGTCTGTGTTTTTCCGGGTTTTTATTTGATGAAATACCCTGTGAACAGCACGATGTGCTTATCGACGCCGTAATCACCGAAAACGGTGTTATTAACTTTTAAAACGCAAACCGCGTATCCTGTGTCTATATTTTTGCGGGTTTAAATTTATATAATATTTCCGAAGGATGAAAAACTTTATGGATGACAATAAAAACAACCGGAACAATCCTTTTGGTGAAAAAGATTATTTCGGCCTCGGTGATCTTGACGGTTTTAATATTGATTTAGATGAAACGGTTCGTTTTACCGGTGATTCTTTGTTTGAAGAAACCGAGATTTCTTTTGAGAAGCCCAAGCAGGCTGCGCCCAAATCTTTTTCGCTGGGTCCCATAAATGTAAGTGAAAAACAGCCTGAAAAGAAAAAATTTGTTGTTACATTTGATGACAGCGAAGATATTGTTCCGCCTGTTGAGCCGGAAAACAAAAACCCCAGAAGCAGGGGAGGCGTTTATTTTTCAAACGGCGTACCTGCAAACAATATTGAAAAGCCTGCGGAACAAAAAAGAAAATCCGTGCCTCAAAAACAGGTTAAGCCAAAAAACAAGGCCGCCGTAAAGCCCGTTAAAAAAGAAAAACCGTCAAAAAAGAAAAGGCCTGTTTCTCAGTCCGGCTATGCTTTGAGGTTTATCAGCGCCGTGCTTGCCTGCACACTGTTTTTGTCTTTTCTCGGCATCTCCTGCCTGAATGATGTTCTCGCAATAACAAGAACAGATGAATCTGTTGTGGTTACCATACCCAATGACTGCACCGCGGATGATGTTATCGACATCCTTTCTGAAAACAAGCTTATTCACCAGAAATGGTTCTGCAAACTGTTTTTCAATCTTAAAAACAAGGTGTTTAACGATGACCCCAACGAAATGGTGTTTTTAAGCGGAGTGTATTATGTTAAGAAAAACCTCGGCTTTGAAGCTTACCTTATGGAATTTCAGGAGGTTCAGGAAACCGAGAAAACCGTAAATGTCTTTTTCCAGGAGGGCTGGACTACCTATCAGATGTTTGAAAAACTCGAGAATTTCGAGATTTGCAAAAAAGAGGAGCTGATAGCCGCTCTCAAGGGTGCCGATTATGACTTTGATTTCATCAAAAACATTACCGACAGTTCAAACAGGGTTTTCAAACTTGAAGGTTACCTTTTCCCCGATACCTATGAATTTTATGAAAAATGCGACGCAAACACCATTATACGCAAAATGCTCGCGAACTTTGAGTCAAAATGGAGCAATGAGTACGCAAAGCGGGCGGAGGAGCTTGGGCTCACGATGGATGAGGTTATTACCATAGCCTCAATCATCCAGCGCGAAGCAGGCAGTAAAGAACAGATGCCTGTTGTTTCATCCGTTATTCATAACCGCCTTAATCACTCAATTTCATACCCGACGCTCGGCTGCGACGCAACGGCAAACTATATTGAAAAATATGTTAAGCCCAATGTTACAAGCGTTCAGGCACAGGCCTATCTCGCTTATTATGACACATCGTCAATAAGAGGTCTCCCGGAAGGGCCGATATGCAATCCCGGCATTGACGCCATTGAGGCGGCTCTTTATCCGGAGGAAACAAACTACTATTATTTCTGCCACGATAATTCAGGCCAGATTTATCTTGCCACCACCAATGCGGAGCATGACAGAAACCTTCTTGAAGTTCTTCGCAAAAATAACGGTTAGTATTGGAATATTTATATGAGACTTAACTACCCTAAGCCGGAAATTCTTTCCCCCGCGGGAGATTTTGAAAGATTGCTCGGCGCCGTTCATTTCGGTGCCGACGCGGTATATCTCGGCGCGACATCGTTCGGTATGCGAAGCGGGCCCGCGAATTTCAGCGCAGATGAACTTAAAAAAGCCTGCGATTACGCCCACTCACATAATGTGAAGATTTACCTTACCTGCAATACCGTGCCGAGAAACAGTGAAATTGACATTCTGCCCGGCTTTATTGAGCAGACAGCAGACGCGGGCGTTGACGCTTATATTGTAACGGACATCGGCGTTCTGGAATATATAAAAAAATACGCTCCTCAAAAAGAAATTCATATTTCAACACAGGCGGGCATAACAAATTACGCTTGCGCGAGAGCTTTTTATGATATGGGCGCAAAGCGTGTTGTTCTCGCAAGAGAGGTGTCGCTGTATGAAATATCGCAAATACGAGCGAAAACGCCGAAAGAACTTGATATTGAGTGCTTTGTTCACGGCGCTATGTGCGTTTCATTTTCGGGCAGGTGCCTGCTTTCAAATTATATGACGGGCAGGGATTCAAACCGCGGCGACTGTGCTCAGCCCTGCCGCTGGAAATACGCTCTTTGCGAAGAGACAAGGCCCGGCCGGTATTTTCCGATTGAGGATGACTCTTCGGGTACTTATATTATCAACTCAAAAGATATGTGTATGATTGAGCATATTCCGCAGTTATATGAAGCAGGCATTACAAGTTTCAAAATCGAGGGCAGAGCCAAATCGGCATACTACACCTCGGCTGTTACAAACGCTTACAGATGCGCTGTGGATGAATTTGAGCAATCCGGGTTTGACAGCGGATTTAAACCGTCTGAATGGATTGTTGACGAATTAAAAAAGATAAGCTACAGAGACTATTGTACCGGTTTTTATTTTGACGCTCCAAACATTGAGGCGAACATTTCTTTTAAAGGCGGTTACAACCGTGAGTGGAGCGTTGCCGCGATTGCCGAAAAAACAGAAAACGGCAGGCTGTACGGTACCCAGCGCAACCGCTTTTTTGAAGGCGATTTAATTGAGGTTATGGAAAAGGGCGTTAAGCCTTATGAAATAAAAGTTGCGGATCTGAGAAACGCGCAGGGGGAACATATCGACAGCGCGCCTCATCCTACAATGGAGTTCAGCTTTGCCTGCGACAAACCTGTTTCGCGGGGATCTTATCTGCGAATCAAATCAGCTGATTGAAAGGAAATTGAAATATGCCTGTTTCGGTAAATGATAACGGAAAAAGGATAACTTCATTTGATGAAAAAACAGTTGTTTTTTATTCTTATTCTTTAAATTCAACCGCGTGTGCGCAGTCACTCGCCTCATTGATGAGCTCTTTGTCCGAAAACGGTTATAAAGTTCATCTTATCACCTACGGCGCGCCTGCGGGCGATGATTATATCACCGCGGATAATGTTGAGCGCCATGTTCTTGCCAATCTTGAAAATGACGGTATGCCGTCGTCCGTTTCATTCCTGAGAGTTCTCGGTTCAATCCCCGCAAAAACGGTTGTTCTTTGGGGCGGATTTACCAAAAGGATGTATCAGTGCTATCTTGCCGCCAAATCTCTCGGCAGGGCGGTTGTCCTTTATCAGACATCCGCGCCGTTTCAGCCTGTTTCTTCCGGCGCGCAGAATCTTTCCGTAATGTTTGCAAACACGCTTAAAGGTTGTGACGCCGTTGTTACACCATGCGAGAAAGACAATGAAATATTTGAAGGGATAGGCGCCGAAAACTGCAAAAATATTCCTTTCTTTTTTCCTTACGATACA
>ONON01000270.1 GCA_900319455.1 uncultured Eubacteriales bacterium | reverse complement strand
GGTACAAATCCTGTTTATTTTCCCATTCTGTTTCATCTTTATGCGTGCCGAGAGCGGTCAGCACGCTCGGGTTGCGCAAATCCGCGTCAACAACAAGCACCTTTTTGCCGTAGTCTGAAAGCGACAGCGCAAGGTTTACGGCAACCGATGTTTTGCCTTCTCCGGGCGCTGTGCTGGTAACCATAACAACCTTTTCATCATCTTTTACAAGGTGAAGGAATGTATTGCGCATTACCCTGACGGATTCAAGAAAGCCTTTTCCTATTCGTTCATTTTTTATGAGTATGGAGCAATCGGCTTCTTCTTTTTTATATTTTTTAAATGACACTTCCGGAATGGTTCCTATTGTTTCAAGCTTGAGTTTGCCGGAAATATCTTTTTTTGTTTTTACCGTTTTTCTGAAAAGCGCATAAACAAATATCCACGCGGCGCCGAGAAGCACTCCGATGCCGAAACCTTTAAACGCGACCTTGTAGGTGAATTTGGTGATAGGCTCAACCGGAATCTGAGGCTCTATAATGACGGTCAGCCTGACATTGCCTACAATGTATTTGGCGGCATTTGGGTAGTTTTTCATCGCGGAAACCAGAACATCATAGGTTTTTTGAGGGTCACTGCCCCTTGCCGTTAATATAAACATATTTGTTGAGGAAACGGCGCTCGCAGAAAGTGACGCGGGCAGATAACTTATATTCAGGTCATCGCGTATTGCCTCGGTTAAAATGTCGCTTGAAAGAATGTACGGAAAAGTATCCGCAAGGTTTGACGCGGTGGCGTTGTCATATATATAAGCGTATGACGGCAGACCCTCGCCCGTCAGCGACATGGTTTCGGTGTTGACAGTGAAAGTGGCGTTTGCCTCATAAACAGGCCTGAATTTTGAATAGCTTGTAACTGACATAAGAAGGCTTACAAGTATGCCGAGTATGACAGCCACCCACCAGAATTTCACAATACCTTTCCAAATATCGGAAAAGTGAATAACGGTGTTTTCCTCAACGGGTTTCACGGAAGGAGCTTCTGTTTTTTCTTTACTCATTCTTTCTCCTCCGTTCCGCCGCTTTTTGTTTTATCCGGGTTTTCCATGGAAATCCTGGGCATTTTCTCGGGTGCTATTTCAACATCCTCAATTTTCGCGGCGTCAGCCTGTCTGCCCTCGTTTGCCTGCGGGTAGCGTGAATATCTGCCGTAACGCGAGTATCTGTTGTAATGAGAGTATTTTGAATATCGGGAGTATCCGGAATACCTTGAATAACCGCTTTCATCTGTGCCGAACTGGTCAAAAAGAGAAAACTCCTCATAAACATCATTGAGAATGCAGCCGGCAAAATTCGCGCCTGTGTTTTTAAGAGTAAGAATATTATCGTTTATAACGGGGGCGTAAACGCAGTCTGTTCTGACAACAAGAGCCGCCGCGTCGCAAAGGGCGGCAATTCCGGTTACCGCTCCGTCAACGGATATAGGCGCAGTGTCAACAATCACAAAATCCGCTGTTTTTTTAAGAGCCTTAAAAACCTTTTTTACATTTCCGTTCTCAACCCACCGGGAGTAATCCTTATGCGGTCTTGTGTTAAGGGCGAGAAAAAGGTTAGTTTTTTTGTATCTTCTGAAATTGAACTCCCTGCTGTCGGTTTTGTCGGAAAGCCACAGCCCCAATTCCGTGCTGTCATCGGGCTTTTGCTCGAAAATTTTGTAAAGGGCGGGTTTTTTGCCGTCAAGGTCAAGCAGAACAACCACATTGCCTTTGATGGCGAGTGAAAGCGCAAGGTTTGACGCAACGGTTGACTTGCCCTCATTTTCCGAGACGCTTGTCAACGCGAACACTTTGCAGCCCCGGGTTCTTTTCATATATTCGATTTTCGCCGCGAGCTTGTTGAAATTCTCTGTAAATTTAAGGCTTGTGAAGGCACTTTCCGTAAAAAGAATACCCTTCTTTCTGCCTTTTAATATATCTCCGATTTTAAGATGCTTTCTCTCGTGAGGAATTGAGCTTAAAAGATTTGCGTCGATTTTATCCTCGAAATCTTTTTCGCTTTTGACCGTGTCGCGAAGCATTGAAAAAACAATAATAACCGCCGCGGCAAACGCCATTGATACAGCCGCCGTTTTCAATACGCTCGTTGAAGTCATATTGTTCGAGGGAGCCTTGGGAACCCCTGCAGGTCTCAGCACGCTGACCACACCGTTGCTGTAGAGCGTTGATGTTATCTGCGGATAAACCTTAAGCAGCGCTTTGAGTTCACGGTAGGCCTCTTCCGGATTGCCCGCCGTAACGGAAATCTCCATGATGTTTGTGCCCTTGTGAACCTTCGCGTTGATTTTGCCGTCAAACGCATCTGTGTTCAGATATTCGCAGACCTTCTCTTTCATTGTGGGCTGAATAAAAACCTCAGCGTAAATAGCCGCTATTTCTCTTGACTGTGAAAGTGAGGCAACAGCGTTCGATTTGCCCTGAGCGCTGTTTACTATCACCGTGGCGGAGCTTGTGTATTCGGGATGGTAAACAATGTGCTTGACAACATATGTTCCGAGTATTCCGATAACCGCCGCGCACAGTATAACCCAGGCGTTTCTGACAAGGTCGCGCAATATGCTGTGCCACTCTATGCCGATTTTTTTCTCTTTCATCTTTTCGCTCCGTTATTCCGCAACCGCGATAAGTCTTGTGTGCCCCGCGTAGCCGTGCTCATCGGTTGAGTAATAATCAACTGTATAAATTCCCGGCTTTCCGGCTTTGAAATCCGTTTCAATTTTTATATCAAGTTTCGCTTCAATTCCCATTGAATCATAGGTGCCTGTTATGTACTTTTTCCAATCGGGCTTTTTGCCGCCCGAAACATAGATGAGATATTCCTTGAGTTCCACCTCGGGAGCTTCTCTGCCGCCTTTTTCAACAAGCATAGGCAACTCAATCTCAGATGTATCGCCCTTTGAATTCATAACGGTTGCCTTCAAAACATAAGTGCCCTCTTTGCCGTTTTCAAAATCGGGTGACGAGATAATGACATTTTCCGAAATATCGCCGTCAAGGCAGTCGTAGGCACCGACTATCCCCATAACATTCAGCTCTTTGTAAACGGAGAAAATGAGCGGTTTGCTCATTTTGAATTTAGGCGGAGTGTAGTCGGTGTAGCGGATTCTTCTTTGCGCTGTCGCAACATGATTGTCCGAATCACTCACGGCGTAATTCACTTTGCAGCAGCCCGGTTCTGTAAATTTGCCGATAGACTCGACCAGCACCCGGTCGGTAATATCGCCGTCTTTCTCATCGTATGCGGTTACTCCTTTGAGCAGGTCTTCTTCTTTGGCGCTTGATTTTACATCAAGAACACCTTCATCTATTTTAATAACCGGCACCGTTTTGTCGGAGGTAACTTTTTCTTTGATATAAACTCCGGCAAAGGCAACAAGAGTTACGGCAGTAAGCACCGCGACAAATATTCTGAAAAGTTTAATCAGCATAAATCATTCTCCTGTCAGAGCGTGAGAGTTTCCCGATTGTTAAGTATTCTCGCCGGATTTATGTCAAGAAGCAGACGCGCGTAATCATATGAGTAGTTTTCGCAAATGATTTCATGCGCTGCGGACATATCCGGTGTTCTCATATACGGCGAATGGGCGTCGCTCGCGACAACATCCGCAAGGCCGCGTTCAACAATGCCGTGCGCGGCTTCAAAAGCCTCTTTGCCGAATCTGCCCTCAAGAGAGCCTTTGTTTAACTGCAGCAGACTGCCTGTGTTTTTAAGAGAGACGGCGGCGTTTTCATCCTCACTCACAAAAGCGTATCTCTCCGGATGGGCAATCACGGGAACATAGCCCTCCGCCGCCAGCCGTTTGAGCTTTTCATAAACGGATTCCGCCTTCTCATAAAACCCGAACTCAACAAGAGGGTAACGCGAAAAATTAAGCGTTATGAGATTGTCGGATTTAAGCAGTTCAAGCGCTTCATCCGTGCAGAATATCTCCTGCCCGGCATATATTTTAATATCAATGTTTCGCTTTTTAAGCTCATTTCGAAGGTTGAGGATTTTCGCGTTCATATCATCGTTCCATCTGTTTTGAAATGAGCCCGGAACATTGCAGTGCGGCGTGGCTGCAATCCCCGCCGTGCCCGATTTTCGGGCTGTTCTTATCATTTCCACCGCGGTTTCAAGGTCTTCGGCACCGTCATCACAGCCGTAGCAGATATGGCAATGAATATCAAGCATAAAGCCTCCGATCCGCAAAAACGCAAAGTTCAGTTTGTTATTTTATTGATTATAACAAATACATATACATTTTTCAACATCTATATTTATAATTAATAAATATAATATAATTTTATGGATGCAGGTTGTTTTGCGTTGACTTGATAAAATCTCTTTGATATACTGAATAAAAATGCAAATTAATAATAATTCTGTTTTTGAAAGGCAGGTTACGGAAATGAAGGAGTTTGAAAACAAAGTTGTTTTTATCACCGGCGCGGCTCACGGTCAGGGCAGAGCGACGGCTCTCGCCTTTGCCAAAGAGGGCGCAAATGTTGTCGGTTTTGATGTCGCGAAAAAAATCGAATACCCGGCATACGCCTTCGGCACTAATGAGGAGCTTGAAAGCCTTAAAGCCGAGGTTGAGGCGCTCGGCTCAAAGTGCGAGGTTTTTGCCGGGGATGTGCGTGACGATGAAGCTGTAACAAGGGCGGTTGAAGGCGCAATAGCCGCGTTCGGGAAAATAGATGTTCTTTTCAATAACGCGGGAATATGCGCTCATCAAAGCGTTGATAAAATGACCGATGAGGAGTGGGACGCCATGATTGACATAAACCTCAAAGGTCCGTTTATGGTGACAAGAAGAGCGGTGCCCTATATGATGAAGGCGAAAAGCGGTGTTATCATTAACAATTCATCTGTAATGGGCTTGCGCGGCGGCAACCGGCTTTCACACTACACAGCTTCAAAATGGGGGCTTACGGGGCTTACCAAGGCATGGGCTATTGAGCTTTCGCCCTACAATATAAGAGTTTTGAGCATTCACCCCACCGCGGTTAACACTCCCATGAATGACGGTCTTGCCGCCATTGAGGGCAAAACTCCGGAGGAAGAGGCGGGCGCGTCCGCCGGCAATCTTATTGACACACCGTGGCTTGAGAGCGAGGATGTGGCAAACCTTGTGCTGTTTCTCGCGAGCGACAAAGCCCGTTTCGCAACAGGAGCGCAGTATGTGCTTGACGCAGGGCTTCTGACTGTATGAGGAGGAAAATATGAATAACATTTCTTTTCGTGATGTTACAATTCTTGACGGATTCTGGAAAGACCGCCAGAAAACAAACGCTGAAAAAACAATATACAGCGTGCGCGACCGATTTGAGGAAACAGGCAGATTTGACGCATTTCGCTTTGAGTGGAAAGAGGGAATGGAGAAAAAGCCCCATATATTCTGGGATTCCGATATAGCAAAGTGGATTGAGAGCGTTGCTTACATTATCGAAAAAGAGCCGCGCCCCGACCTTGAGCAAAAGGTTGACGAGGTTGTGGAGCTTATGGAGAAAAATCAGCGTGATGACGGCTATTTCAACATCTATTTCACGGTTTGCGAACCGGATAAGCGGTTTTCAAACCGGGATTGCCATGAGCTTTACTGCGCGGGACATCTGACCGAGGCGGCAATCGCCTATTACTACGCCACGGGAAAAGATAAAATGCTGAAAATAATGTGCAGGTATCTTGACCTTATAGACCGCGTATTCAGAATTGAGGACTCCGCCGCTTTTCACACCCCCGGGCACGAGGAGATAGAACTTGCCCTGGTTAAGCTTTACAGATGCACCGGAGAGCAAAAATGGCTGACTCTCGCGAAATATTTTATTGACCGCAGGGGTATGCAGGAGGAGGTTCCCGAGGCTTTCTGGTGCTCATCAAGGTATTACCAGAGCCATCTGCCCTGCCGCGAACAGCTCACGGCCGAAGGGCACAGCGTACGCGCGTGTTATCTTTACACCGGTATGGCTGATGTAGCTCTTGAATGCGGTGACGAGGCTTTGAAAAACGCCTGTTTCTCCGTTTTTGACGACATATATAACAAAAAGATGTATCTGACCGGCGGCATCGGTCAGTCCGCTGTGGGTGAAGCGTTCACGGTACCGTATGACCTGCCGAATTCAAGGGCGTACACCGAGACATGCGCCGCCATAGCACTTGTGTATTTTGCCTCGCGTATGCAGAAAATGAGGGTTGACTCGCGCTTCGGCGATGTTATTGAAAAGGCGATTTTCAACGGCATTCTTTCAGGTGTATCGCTTGACGGGGAATCCTTCTTCTATAAAAATCCGCTTGAGTTCCTTCACGCCGAAAGAGGCAGAAATGTCGGCGTTCCCAAACATCAGGAGCCCTTCCCCGAAGCCGTCAGGCAGAGAGTTTTCGGCTGCTCCTGTTGCCCGCCCAATATTACAAGATTTATCGCTTCAATCGGCGACTATATTCTGAGTGAGGATAAAAACACGGTTTATATTCATCAGTATATTTCATCAACCGTAAAAACCTCGCTCGGCGAAATAAAAATCGCAACGGATTACCCTTATGACGGTAAAATTGAAATTTCAACAGACAGCTCGTTCACAGGGAAACTCGCGCTGAGGATTCCGGAATTTTCAAAAAACAGTTACACGATAAAGCGTCTGAAACATGAAGAAACGGCAAGATATCTTAAGGATAACAGCATTGAAATTCACAGCCTCAGTCTTGCAAAACAGCTTTTGGAAGACAATTCCGAAACAATAACGCCCGTAATTGAGAACGGTTACGCTTATATTGACATTGACAAAGCGTCGAAAATCGAACTGACGCTTGACATCAGCCCGAAAACAGTTTACGCAAATCCGCTTGTTAATGAAGACGCGGGAAAGGTCGCCGTTACGGCAGGCCCTCTGGTTTACTGCGCGGAGAGCGTTGACAATGGTGAAAATCTGCGCGCTCTTAAAATAGGTTCCCTCAGCGGTTTTTCGCGCGAGTATGATGAGTCCCTCGGCACATATAATATAATCGCGGACGCTCAGAGGCTGACTCAGGACGCGTTTAACGGCGGGCTTTACGCTTACGCAAGGCAATATATGCCGTGCAAAATCAAGCTTATTCCGTTTTACGCCTGCATAAACCGCGGTGAATGCGATATGACCGTCTGGCTTACCTCAGATTAACAAAACGGGAGGATATTATTTATGCTTCACAACACACCTTTTATTCAGGATTTTATGGCTCGTTACAACTACCCCTCCGAGGCGGTGAGCCTTTTTACCGAAGTGCTTGAAAAACTTGACTCAAACAAATCCTACGCGAGAACCTTTGACGCGCTCTATGATAAATTTGAATATCACAGAACAAGACTTGACGGCAAACTGCTTGCCAAGCTTGATATTCTCGCGGCGCGTATGGGTTACAGCAAATACACACTGCATTTTGTGTTTGTTCTTTCACTGACCTATGAATTGAAAGAGCAGTACGGACTGCTCGGCATAGACGATAAAATCTATTGGGACACAATGGACGACCTGCGTTGCAAGCTGCTTGAATGCATTGAGTGCAAAGGAGTGCCCGGCACCTTTGTTGCCGACTGGTTTGACGGTTTCTTCCGCCTTGACAGGGTGGCTTACGGCAGATTTCAGTATCAGCTTGCCCATTTCAGTGAGAGAAACAAGCCCTTCACAATGAGTTGCGGCCATGTGATAAACCCCGGCGACCTGCTCATAGGCTTTCATATTCCGTCCTCGGGTGTTCCTCTGACGGATGAGGTGCGTTACGCTTCCTACAAATGCGCATGGGAGCATCTGCACAACCTCTTCCCCGACGGAAGGGTAATATTTATATGCGGATCGTGGCTTCTCAACCCAAATCACCGCAAATTTCTGCCGGAAAATCTGAACATTCTTAAATTTATGGATGATTTCGAAGTTGTAGATTCCTGGAAGAGCGAGCGTTTCGGCGACGCCTGGAGAGTTTTCGGAAAATACGCCGACAAACCGGTTGACGAATGGCCCACGGATACGGCGTTGCGCAAAGCGTATGTTGACTGGATAAAATCGGGCGGAGCGCCCGGAGGCTCTGCGGAATGTGTTATTATGTTTGACGGTGAAAAAATAGTTCGCTGAATTTTAAATTCAAACATAATTAAATTCAAACATAATAATAAAAAACGGACTCGCGATGAGTCCGTTTTTTGCCTGTTTACACTGTCAGTGACGCCTCGTACGCCTCGCGCACCGCTTTTGCCAGCTGATCGCCGCAGGAGGTCGGTCTGTTACCGCAGGTTATGCCTGTCAGAGTTTCTTCCACCTCGTCAACCGTTTTGCCGTCAACAAGCTTCGATATTGCTTTCAGATTGCCGTTGCATCCGCCGAAAAACTCAATGTTTCTGACCCTGTCGCCGTCAATGTCAAGGCTGATAACCTGAGAGCAAACCCCTGATGTCATATAGTCATAATGGAACATATCAAAGCACCTCTTTGATTTTTGCTTTAACCGCCGCAAGGTCGGCGGTAGGCTCAAATCTCGCGGCTATTTCGCCGTTTCTGTCAATAACGAATTTAGTGAAATTCCACTTGATTTTGCCGTTGTTTTTATAATCCTTGTCACGGGCTTTTGCCATAAGCTTCATCATTGTTGCCATTTTGCCCTCGAATCCCTGAAATACCGTGTTCTCCGTCAGCCATTTATAAAGAGGAATCGCGTTTTCACCGTTGACATCTATTTTTTTGAAGCGGGGGAAAGTGGTGCCGAATCTCATTTTGCACTCATTGTTAATCTCCTCATCGGTACCGGGTGCCTGATTCATAAACTGGTTGCAGGGAAAATCAAGCAGTTCAAAGCCTTCGTCTTTAAGCTCCTCATAAATGTTTTCAAGCTCTTCATACTGGGGGGTAAAACCGCAGCCTGTAGCGGTGTTGACAATAAGAAGCACCTTGCCTCTGTACTGATCAAGTGAAAAATCATTGCCCTGTCTGTCTTTAACCGTGAAATCGTAAACTGTCATATTGCTGTTTCCTTTCTGATTGTGTTATTTGATTTAGCTCAATTAAATTGTAAACAATCAAAATTAATTTGTCAAGCATTTTTTGAAAAAATTTCGTATATTTTTCAAAAACACACATAATTTATCTGTTCTGTGCAATATTGCGCCGGTTTTTGGCAGTAACAAAAAAAATAAACATAAGATAAAATTCACAATTAATACACTTTTGAGCAACACTTATGAGTTATAATAAAATCGGTCAAGGAGGTGAAGGCTTGCCGGAAACGAAAAACAAAGAAAAAACGGTTCTCGTTTGCGTTACTCCTCAGCGTTCCTGCACAAGGCTTATAAAACAGGGTGAAAAAATCGCTCTTAAAAGCCGTTCAAAGATGATTGTGCTTGCCGTGTTCGCAAAACGCGACGGCTCAAGCCCCGAAATTTCATCTGTGCTGGAGGAACTTTATGAAGCGGCGAGAATGTGCGACGCAACCATGAGCGTTTATTTTAACGACGCGCCCGATATACTTGCCGCCGTTTTCGCTTCAAAGAAAAACGCGGGCACAATAGTTACGGGCTTCCCCCGTGAGAGAAGCTCCGGTTTTGTAAACCGTCTTCACGGCCTGCTGCCCGAAACGCCGATTATTATGATAGACGAGAACAGCAGGGAACATAAGATATTACCCGAAAGTTTCACATAATACTCATCAAACAGAAAAAGAGCCGCCGGAAGGTCAGACACTTATAACACAGTAATGTCTGCCACTCAGGCGGCTCTTCATTATGTGCCCGTGTGAACAGGCGCTTTTTATTCTGAAATCTTTTTAAAACCGAGTTTTGCGCAGATTTCATCGGCACCGGCGTAAAATTCCTCAACACTGCCGTCGTTGAGAAGCTTGCAGTTTGCCATTTTTTCTGTTTCACTGGTGTGAAACTGTGCTTCTTCGCCTTTGTCAAACTCTCTGAGTTTGTTCACATCTTTACCGTCACGCTCAGAGCCGCGCGCAAGCATTCTCGCGTAACGCACCTCATCATCGCTGATTACAACATCAACAAGGAAGAAGTCATCACCGAAAGCGTCAATAAAAAGCTTCGCGTCTGAAGGAGGACGGATTCCTGAAACAAGGTAGCAGGGAGCGTCACTCTCTTTGATTTTTTTAATTATCTGTTTGGGAAAGAAATCCTGACCGTTTTCGGTCATATACTTTTTTGATGTGGCGTGAAGGTTGTCACGGGTGAGTTCAAGGCCGTCTTTAGCGGCAAGCTCGCGAACAACATCACCGATGGAAATCATCGGAAAGCCGTAGTTTTTCGCAACATATTCAAGAAAGAAATCTTTACCTGTTCCGTTTTTGCCTACTGCTGCAAGTACCATATTTAAATATACCTCCGTATAATTATTGACCGATTGATAATTATACAGGATTGCGTGTGCTTTGTCAAATCTCGACGGTATGCTCAGGGAGTATAGGTCGCGCCTTCGGAGTAAAAATACTGATATGGATTTTTTACACCTTCGAGGCAGGGGGTAACATCACTGCCGTTCGGGCTCGCGTAAGTGCCGTCGGGGGCTATGATAAGTTCCCACGGCCCGGCGTAAACATACAGGAGTTTCTGCCCTTTATGAGCGTTCAGATATGAGTTGTAGGCGGAGAACCAGGGCGCGCCGAAAGCGGGAGTGTTATACAGCTTGCCGTTTTCTTTGCAGAGCGT
>ONON01000050.1 GCA_900319455.1 uncultured Eubacteriales bacterium | reverse complement strand
GCGAATCTGCCGCCGTCAAGCTGAACCATGGGGCGCAGCTCAGGAGGAATTACGGGCAGAACATTGAGAATCATCCATTCGGGTCTGTTGCCCGAAAGGCGGAACGCCTCAACTACCTCAAGGCGTTTGAGAGCCTTCGCTCTTTTCTGACCCGTTGTGTTCGCGACTTCTTCTTTAAGTTCCGCCGAGAGTTTATCGAGGTCGATTTCTGCAAGGAGCTCCTGAATTGCCTCGGCGCCCATACCCGCTTTGAAATCATCCTCATATCTCAGGCGGTACTCGTCATAGTCTTTGTCATCAAGAACCTGGTATTTTTCAAGCGGCGTGTCGCCCGGATCGATAACAACATAAAGGGCAAAATAAAGAACCTTTTCAAGATTTCTCGGAGTCATATCGAGCATAAGGCCTATTCTTGAGGGAATGCCCTTGAAATACCAGATATGGGAAACGGGAGCGGCAAGCTCTATGTGACCCATTCTTTCGCGGCGAACCTTGGCGCGTGTAATCTCAACGCCGCAGCGCTCGCAGATTTTGCCTTTATAGCGGATTTTTTTGTATTTACCGCAATGGCACTCCCAATCCTTGGTGGGGCCGAAAATCTTTTCGCAGAAAAGACCGTCCCTTTCCGGCTTGAAAGTTCTGTAATTTATTGTTTCGGGCTTTTTAACCTCGCCGAAGGACCACTCTCTGATCTGTTCGGGTGAAGCAAGACCGATTTTAATTGAATCAAATGTGATGTTATTCTCGTTTTCCATAAAGAATAAATCCCCTTCTTTAGATTATTTTTGCCGGAAATTAGTCGTAGTCTTCATCATCGGTGTCATCGGATGAAAAATCCATGCCGAGATCATCAGCCGAGAAAAGCTCGCCGTCTTCTTCGTCCGCGTAATAAGAATCATCATCGTCGCTGCCGCTGTCACGGATGTAGATGTCATTCTCAAGGCTGTCTTCATCAATGTTGTAGCCTTCGGATGTTTCCGCGTCGTTTACACTTGTGAACGCTTTGTCATCGGCAACAACTACGCCGGGCTCATCGTCATAATCTTCTTTAAGGTCAACCTCTTCGCCGTTTTCGTCAAGAACCTTGACATCAAGAGCGAGAGCCTGAAGTTCTTTGATAAGAACCTTGAAGGATTCCGGAACACCGGGAGTGGGAACATTTTTGCCCTTAACGATTGTTTCATAGGTTTTTACACGGCCGACAACATCGTCTGATTTGACAGTAAGAATTTCCTGAAGGGTGTATGCCGCGCCGTAAGCTTCAAGTGCCCATACTTCCATTTCACCGAAACGCTGGCCGCCGAACTGGGCTTTGCCTCCGAGAGGCTGCTGGGTAACGAGTGAGTACGGGCCTGTCGAACGGGCGTGAATCTTATCATCAACAAGGTGGTCGAGCTTCAGGTAGTACATCACGCCTACCGTGACCGTATTGTCAAACTTTCGGCCTGTTCTGCCGTCTGTAAGCTGAACCTTGCCGTCTTCACTCAAGCCGGCCGCTCTGAGAGCCGCGCGTATATCCTCTTCCTGCGCACCGTCAAATACGGGAGTCATAACATTAAGACCGAGCGCCCTTGCCGCGTAACCGAGGTGAACCTCAAGCACCTGACCGATATTCATTCGGGAGGGAACGCCGAGGGGGTTAAGCACTATATCAAGGGGTGTACCGTCGGGAAGGAAGGGCATATCCTCCTGAGGAAGGATTCTTGAAACAACGCCCTTGTTGCCGTGGCGGCCCGCCATTTTGTCGCCGACCGAAACCTTGCGCTTCTGGGCGATATAGCAGCGAACCTTTTTGTTTACGCCCGGTGAAAGCTCATCACTGTTCTCTCTTGTGAAAACTTCAACATTAACAACAATGCCGTATTCGCCGTGAGGAACCTTAAGGGATGTATCTCTGACCTCTTTGGCTTTTTCGCCGAAGATTGCGCGCAGCAGTCTTTCTTCCGCCGTGAGATCGGTTTCGCCCTTGGGTGTGACTTTACCTACAAGAATGTCGCCTGAGTGAACCTCGGCGCCTATACGGATAATTCCGTCTTCATCGAGATTGGCGAGAGCGTCTTCGCCGACATTGGGTATATCTCTCGTAATATCTTCGGGGCCTAACTTTGTTTCTCTTGCCTCAGTTTCATATTCTTCAATGTGGATGGATGTGTAAACATCCTCGCGAACAAGCCTTTCATTGAGAAGAACCGCGTCTTCATAGTTGTAGCCTTCCCAGGTCATAAAGCCTATAAGAGCGTTTTTGCCGAGGCTTATTTCGCCGTGATCCGTTGCGGGACCGTCCGCGATAACATCGCCTTCGTTTATGTGCTGGCCTACCTCAACAATAGGTCTCTGGTTAACGCAGGTGCCCTGGTTGGAGCGCATAAATTTTGTAACCGTGTAGTGCTTCATTTCACCGGCGTCGCTCATAATATCAACACCGTCGGCGTCAACTTTTGTAACCGTGCCGGATTCCTTCGCAAGCAGACACACGCCCGAGTCAACAGCGGCTTTATATTCCATGCCGGTGCCGACCATGGGAGCCTGAGTCTTCATAAGAGGAACAGCCTGCCTCTGCATATTTGAGCCCATAAGAGCGCGGTTAGCGTCATCATGCTCAAGGAAGGGTATCATCGCTGTAGCGACCGAAACAAGCATTTTGGGTGAAATGTCCATATAATCCGCTTTTGAAGCGTCGCACTCAAGCAGAGCGTCTTTATGGCGGGCGTTTATTTTCGCCCTTGCGAATCTGCCGTTTTCATCCAGAGGCTCGTTGGCCTGGGCAACAACAAACTCATCCTCTTCATCCGCGGTCATATAGCGGACTTCATCAAGAACAACGCCTGTTGCCTTGTCTATTTTTCTGAAAGGAGCCTCAACAAAGCCGTACTCGTTTATTCTCGCGAAAGTGGCAAGGTATGAGATAAGGCCGATGTTGGGACCTTCGGGGGTTTCAATCGGGCACATTCTGCCGTAGTGGGTGTAGTGAACGTCACGCACCTCAAAGCCTGCGCGGTCTCTCGAAAGACCGCCGGGGCCGAGTGCCGACAGACGGCGCTTATGGGTGAGTTCCGAAAGCGGGTTGACCTGATCCATAAACTGTGACAGGGGTGATGAACCGAAGAACTCACGGATGGCAACCATAATGGGTCTGATGTTTATAAGAGTCTGGGGCGTGATTTTGTCATCATCCTCCTGCGCCTGAATTGTCATTCTTTCGCGCACGACTCTTTCCATTCTGGCAATGCCTATTCTGAACTGGTTCTGAAGAAGCTCACCTACGGAGCGGATTCTTCTGTTGCCGAGATGGTCTATATCATCAAGGTTGCCTACGCGCTTTGTAAGGCAGTTTACATAGTTGACGGAAGCAAGGATGTCATCAACAATGATGTGCTTGGGAATAAGGTCGTCGCAGCGCTCCGCGAGTTTTGCCCTGAGAGCGTCGGCGTCATCGCCGCATTCGGCGAGAACCTCTTTGAGAATGCAGTAGCGCACCTTCTCATTGATGCCCGCGTTGTAAAGATCATCTTCCGTAATGCTGTCGGGAAGGAAGGGTCTTATATCAACCATACCGTTGGAGATGACGAACAGTTCGCTTCCGTTAACGTCAACAACAACTTTGATTATGCCCGCCTGCTCTATCTCTTTTGCTTTTTCTTTTGTGAAGATTTCGCCGGGTTCGGCAATAAGCTCGCCTGTTTCTTCGTTAATAACGGGCTGAGCCGCTTTGCAGCCGGGAAGTCGGTTGAGCATGGAGAGCTTTTTGTTATATTTATAACGGCCTACTCTTGAAATGTCGTAGCGGTGTGGGTCAAAAAAGAGATTGTCTATTTGCTGTTTTGCAGAATCGAGGGTTGCGGGTTCGCCAGGGCGAAGCTTTTTGAACACTTCCATAAGGGCTTCTTCTGTGTTCTTTGTTTCATCCTTTTCGAGTGTAGCTTCGATTTTGGGGTCGTTTCCGAAGAAATCGCGGATATCCTGGTTTGAGCTGAGCTGTAAAGTGCAGTTGTAGTTGTGAATATCTGCCTCATCACTCTCAAGCTTGCCGAGAGCACGCAGGAAAGTGGTGATATAGAGCTTTCGGTTCTTGTCAATACGAACATAAAAAATGTCGTTTATGTCTGTTTCGTATTCAAGCCACGCGCCGCGGTTGGGGTTTATGGTGCTGTAATAAAGCTCAATACCGGTTTTGTCGTGATCCATGTTGAAATAAACGCCGGGTGAGCGGATAAGCTGAGAAACTATGGCACGCTCCGCGCCGTTTATAACAAATGTGCCGCTTTCGGTCATAAGAGGAAAATCGCCCATATAAACTTCGGACTCTTTTATAACGCCTGTTTCTTTGTTGTAGAGCTGAGCGGTAACACGCATTGCCGCAGCGTATGTGGCGTCTCTCTCTTTGCACTCCCTTACGGTGTACTTGGGCTTGTCATCCATTCTGTAGTCGGTGAACTTGAGCACCCAGTTGCCGGAATAGTCGGTGATGTCTGCCATATCGCGGAAAACTTCACGAAGGCCCTTTTCGATAAACCAGTTGTACGAAGACTTCTGAACCTCAATAAGGTTAGGCATATCCATAACCTCATTGATTTTGCCGTAGCTGTAGCGGACTTTTGAGCCGCGTTCAATCGGTTTGAGATTGAGCTTTTCGGCAAGATTTTGATTCTGCATAGACAATTCACTCCGTTCTTTGAAATCTGCATTCCGGCAAAAAAACCGGAAGAGCGGTCATAACGGCGGCGGGCGCCGACAGCATTTCTCTTTATTATTTATACCCTATAAAGCGAAAAGGCATAAAAATAATGAGGCGCATACACTGCCATTATAATCATGGATTGACATAATAGCACAGCGCCTTTTAAAAGTCAAGAAAAATTTTTAATATTTTATAAATTTATTATAATAAACAATAAGTCGGTGTAAAAACCGTAAGCAAAAGCGAAAAACCGCCCGTCGGAAACTCCCGACGGACGGCAGAATGGTGTAATAAATATCAATCGTTGTTTCTGTTGCGGCCGAAAAGCCTTCTTTCCCGCTTCTCAGGTTTTCTTTCTTTTTCTTCAAAGATTGAATCTTCATCGTCAATCTCTTCATTTTCTTTCTGTGCCGGATGCTCTGTTTCATCCGCGGGCATTTCAACGGGAGAATCGCTTCTCAGTTTGACGGGGCGCTGTCTCTGCTCGGTACCGCATGGCAAAGCAGGCCAAAATGACAAAGCGTAAATGTCTGCCGCTTTGCATTCGAGATCGTATATTCTTTTGCCTCTTTCGTCAAGCTTTTTCGAATCGGAATATTTGGTAATAATCGGCAAATCCGCTTTTTCACGCAAATCACGCATAAGCTCCCTGCCCCTCTCATTGAAGCCGAGAACCTTGATATAAGGCGGAAGCCCCGTGCAATCCTCGGCGACAATGCCGAGAAAAGCGCTCATTACAATGCGCCTTATTCTTGCGTGCGAATAGCGTTTGCTTTTTGCTATTGAATAAAGTTCATCAATTGTGCGCGCGTCTCTCGCGGCGTTGACAATGCAGTTTTCAATCCCCTCTGAAACATCGGGGCAAACAGCGATTTCTTTTGCGGTTGTTGTTCGCAGTTTGTAAAGAACCGTATTTTCTATTGCCGCCATGCCGCCCGAAATGTGGCGGAGCTCACGGTCGCGCGCGTAAACCTCATAAGCGGTTTTGGGCATATAAGGGCTGACATCCTCGCCCGCCTGCATGAGTTTACGAAGCATTTTGCCCGAAGCGGTGGCTCCTATATCGTTGGAATCATGCCCCGCGCCGTAACGCTTTATGCACATAGGCGACATAGTCGCGTCGAGTTCAAGCATTGCGTTAAGGTATTCTATGCCGAGATTGTCGTTGGGGTTGTCAAGTATTGGGGCAAGACCGGGGTAATTGTCTTTTACCGCTCTCTGCCTCGCGTTGGCAAATGAAATGCCGGTACTGAGGTAATTTTTCATAAGTTTTACGGTTTCTTCGTCGCGAAGGCACTGGGCGATATTCAGCAGCGCGGAAATATTGCCGTTCTCACTGCCGAAACAGAGCGTATCGACAATGTTGGTCGCTTTGAGAAGGCTGACGCTTCCGCGGGCGAAATTCTGCGCCCCGGAAACAGACCACGGCAAAGGCAGCTGAATGATTAAATCCGCGCCGTTGCGCAACGCCGCCTCACACCTTGAAGATGTGAGCATACACGCCGGCTCGGCACGCTGAACAAAATTGCCGCTCATAACCACAACAACGCTGTCTTCGCTGTTTATATGCATTCTGTCAAGCAGATATTTGTGACCGCTGTGGAACGGGTTGTACTCTGCGATTGTGCCGTAAACAGTCATTAAAACGCTCCTTAAACAACTCTACAAAATATATGAAAAAAGCAACCGTAAAATTTTGCTTGCAAAACAATCCGGATATGTATATAATATAACAGGTTTATTTGATTTTCAAGGCTATTGAAAAAAATTTTTATTTGGAGAGT
>ONON01000064.1 GCA_900319455.1 uncultured Eubacteriales bacterium | reverse complement strand
GCGGCGGCAACCGCGATTTTCGGCAGTGCAGATTTTCTTTCGATGCCGAGCTTTTTCAAAAATGTTTTATTGGAAATAACCGGAAGTATATCAATGCCGTTTTCACGGATGAAGTTAATCGCTTCGGCGTATTCGTCAACCAAATCAAAATCGGTCTCGTTGCCTTTTTCAAGTTCAGTGTCAATAAGACTGTTAAGAAAAGCGCAGAGTTTTTCTGCAAAATCTTCCGTGAAATCTTCACAAAGTAAAATCTCACGATTAACGGTTATTGCATTCACGGTTTCAGCCTCCTTTCTCATAAACTATCTGTTTGACCTTATCCCTCAGCCGCATAAGCCGCATTGAAACCGCCGCGGGTGATATTCCGAGAGACCCGGCAATCTGATTAACCTCATTTTTCTGACGGTATCTGAGGTCATAAAGTTGTTTTTCGTTCGGCGTGAGTGTGTTTATCAGTTTTTCCGCAAGCAAATCATAATCCGTTTCATCAACCGCCCGCAGATAATCATATTCAACCGTTGCGGTGTTTTCGGCAAATTCAAGAGGAACATTTCGTTTTGCTGCTTTTGCGTTCTCTTCTTTCCGGCGTTTCACAAAGTTTTCTGCCGTGCGGTAAAGAAACGCCCGCGGGTTTTCAACTGTTTTGCCTTCGGCAAGTGTTTTCTGAAAAACAAGAAAAGCATCCTGCACACAGTCATCGGCATCCTCACGCGAACCATCAAGTCTGGCAAGGCAGTATCTGAACAGCTTGAGCCGATATTCTTTAAAGCATTCGCTTACAAGTTTATCTGCTGGTTTCCGTATTCTGTTTTTATCATTCAATCCGCCTTGCCTCCTTTCAGAATTTTTGCTCTCATTAAGTAGTCAGTTCAAATCGCAAATCTAACGAAAAAAATTTTTCCTTTTATAGTCTTCTTGCAATGAGTTTACCATATATTTAAATATTTATAAAGAAAATAATGCCTACAGAATAAAAACAATAATAGGTTGTGTTATCGAAGAAATTATGATATCATCAACTATAGTAACTTGCGAAAAAGGAATATGTTTATATGAAAGAACTTGACAATACATTCTCAGAAATATCCTGCGTAATTGAAGAATCCCGTGCGAATGCATACCGTAAAATAAACGAAGAACTGATTCTGATGTATCGGGAAATCGGACGGTTTTTATCTGAAAAATCAAAAGATGCAACATATGGCGATTCTTATGTTGACTCCCTTGCAGAGTATATACAGTCACAGTTTCCCGGTATAAAAGGTTTTGCCCGCCGCGGCCCGGGCGGTATTCCGTTTTCTCAGGCGTCGCCGCCCGTTACGGTAACGGCGCTTATGCAGCCCGTTGACTGGGGGCTGAAATTTCCGTACCGCTCGGTGTGCAGAAAAACGCCGAAATCAAAAAAACTGCTTGCTCCGCCGCGGGAGGTTACACTTATACCTTACGGCTGCGCTAAGCTGCGTATGACGGAGATGCCGGAGCTTTATAAATAAAAACAGGGCTGTCACCTCGGATTATGAGAGTGACAGCCCCTTTCAATTTTGCGTTTTTTTGAAAGTGAGCGCGCGCTTTCGCTCACAGGGCTTTACGCCTTTTTCGGCAGACTGCTCAGATAAGCGGTAAAAACAATTTCACTGTCGCTTACGCAGTCGGCTTTTATATACCCCCTGTGGCTTTCGCATATTCCGCGGGCTATGGAGAGCCCCAGCCCGAAGCCGCCTTTTTCGGAGTTTCTTGATTTGTCCGCGCGGTAAAAGCGGTCAAACAGTTTGGGCAGTTCGTCCCTGTCTATGTGATCGCATTTATTGGAAACATTTATCAGAACGCCTTTTTTGTGCTTTTTCGCGGTGAAAACAATATCGCTGCCTTCCGACGCGTATTTAAGCGCGTTGTCAATCAGAATGGAAATAAGCTGCCTTAAAGCGTATTCGTCGCCGCAAAAATCAATTTCGCTCTCAATATCCGCTTTGACGGGGTGGCTGTTCCGCTCCGCAAAGTCTTTGAAGGAATCGACAGTTTCGGAAATAACGCCGCCCGCGTTGAAATTAATCCTGACAGGCTCCCTTCCCTCATCCGATTTTGAAAGTGAAACAAGCGAGTTCACAAGGTTTTTGAGTTTGTCGGTCTGAGCCGCCGCCTTGTCAATCCATTTCTGCTTGCCGACTTCCATCTCAAGCACACTCAGGCAGGTGTTTATAACGGTAATGGGAGTTTTCAGCTCATGCCCGGCGTCGGTTATAAACTGTTTCTGCTTTATGTCGTTTTCAATAACCGGCTTTATTGCCCTGCCGGAGAGCAGAACGATTATAACGCATATCAGAACAATGCAAAAAAGCGTAACGCAGGATGAAACAGCCGCAAGAGTTATTACGGAATTCTCTTCTTTGTGGCAGTCCAGAAAAACCGCCATATAATTCCCGTCATCCTGCCGCTCAACCTTGAATTTATAGCCGGATTCATAACCGTAGCCCTCGCCGCGCTCCGATGCCGTTTCAACAAAATCGTCAATTTCGTCTGTTTCAACAGCGGCTATTTTATCAAGGTTATAGTCAATGATGTTTTCATCCTCGTCATACCGTATAACAAAAAAACGCGTCTGAAAAGCCGTTTCTTTTTCAAACCTTCTGTCATCAAAAGGCATTGCCGGGCGAGCGGAGTTTGTTTCGCGGAATTCCGTTTTCGCGGGTTCCGGCAGTCTGCCGCGGTTCTCAATTATCTGCTCAACGGTTTTGTTAAGCTTTGAGTTTACCGATATAAGATTGACCGTGTTGACCCCGACGCACAACAGAAGCATTACCGATGTTACGGTGATAATGGAGATAAGAATAAACTTTTTTCTCAGGCGCTTAATCATTTTCCGCCTCCATAATGTAACCGAGGCCGCGGTTTGCGTGTATTGTAACCTTTGAGCCTATGGATTTGAGCTTTTTTCTCAGATTTGAGATGTGAACCCAAACAACATTTATCTCCGCGTCGGAATCCCAGCCCCAGACTCTCTCCATTATTTTTTCGGCAGAGAAAACGGTTTTCGGGGAGCGCATAAAAAGCTCCGCTACCTGAAATTCCCTGCCGCTGAGCCGGACGGATTTGCCTGTGCCGCACCGGAGAATGTCGCTGTCCGGGCTCAGCGATATGTCATCAAACGCCAGAACGGAAGGCTTGTAATCCTCACGCCTTCGCAGCATGGCCCGCACGCGGCTTAAAAGCTCATCGGTCTCAAACGGTTTGGGCAGATAATCGTCGGCGCCGGTGTCAAACCCGGTTATTCTGTCATCTTTTTCAGCCTTCGCGGTAAGCATCATAACCGGGGTTTTGTTGCCGTCGGAGCGGATACGGCGCAACACCTCAATCCCGTCCATTTTCGGCATCATAATGTCAAGAATTATTGCGTCATAATCATCTGCGCCCGAGTATTCATAGGCGGAAAGCCCGTCATTTACCGCGTCAACGGTAAACCGGTTTTTTTCAAAAAACACTGTAAGAGCCTCGGCAAGGTCGGGCTCATCCTCGGCAATAAGAAGCCTCATATTTATCACCACCGAATGTAATTATATTATAATATCCGGGCAAAATCAACGGTGTGATTTGCCCGGCTTTTGATTTTGCGCGCTTTTAAAGAGCTTCTTTTACGGCGTATTTCGCGCAGGTTATGTTAAGGTTGCCGTTTCTTACCCGTATTTCATCAATAAATTCCTTGGGCACCTCTTCGCCTTTGAGAGATATTGTGTATTGAAGCTCAAACAGGGTGCCCATATTAGCGGTTTTTACCTTTTCAAGCTCCGCGCTGTTTGTGTAAGCGGCGAACAGGTCGTCAAACACTCCGTCATAATCAAGGTTTTCGGGAATTGTGATTTTGAGTGTGCGAAGGGAGCTGTTCCCTTCACCGAATTTAACCGCACCCAGAATAAGCATACACACGGCGGTTACGGCAAAAAACACAACCGCGAGTGTCACATAACCCATTCCCGTGGCAAGGCCTACCGCCATTGAAAGAAAAACAGCGAGAATTTCTTTGGCGGAGCCCGCCGCGGAGCGGAAACGAACAAGTGAGAACGCGCCGGCTACGGCAACACCGGCGCCTATATTGCCGTTTACAAGCATTATAACGGTCTGAACAATAACGGGCAGCAGAACAAGGGTTACGGCAAAACTTTGCGAACAGCGGTTTTTGAATAAATACACAAGAGCGGTGAGAAAGCCCAGAACAAGCGAGGCCGCCGAACAGATAAGAAAAGTGTTTATTGTGATTGTTCCGTTAATAATTGATGAAAAGTTAAATATACTGTTAAGCACTTAAAAGCATCTCCTTTTTTGTGACCTCAGGGTCTTTTTTTAATATATGGTTTTTGTAGCAGGTTCCGTATTTGGAAAAAGAGGCGGGGGCTGTTTTGCATTCGCTCAGAGCCCTGCTCAGCCACAGGGGGCAGGCGTCGGCGATTTTTATTTCCATCAGGATAAGGCCGCCGTCAGCCAGCGGCAGGCCGTCGTCGCCGTCGCTGAGGCTGAGCCTGTCAAGCCGGTAACGCAGGTTTGTGTCAAAAGTTATTCGCAGTTCCGCGTCTTCACGGCCCTGCAGAGCCTCACGGTCATAGGCAATAAACACCTTCGGTTCCGAATTGTAAAACGACTGAAAATAACCGATTTCTCTGCCTATCTGCCCGAAACCGCCGTCTGTTTTGCTTTTGAGAAAATCCGCGGCGTGTTTTTCGGGCATTGTAACCCTTCTTTTATAAACCACCCCGTCGTATTTTTTCTTAAGCTCCACAAACACTTTATCATCGGCGCCGGGCACGCCGTAGCTTCTCACACGCAGTTTTTCCTTATATACCGGTTTTTCAAGTGAAGCCCTTATCAGGCTGTAATTATCGGTATCATAATATATATTACATATTGTGTAGCTGCCGTAGTCGTCCGGCTTCACATAGGTGCTTATTATGTTTTTGAACATTTCATATTGTTTTTTTGTAAGAAAAAACTTTTTTTCATATCTTTTGAAGCTTGTTTTTATCTGCCGCTGCATACCGGAACCTCCCTTCTTTGCCCAAAGTATAACCCCGCTTCTTAAAGAGAACCTAAAGGAAAAAACTTTTTTTCTTTAACTTCCCTTTAGGTTTTCGGTTTATTATTGGGTAAAACAAAACCGGGCATCGAACCGGGCAAAGGAGGATTTTTATGAAAACTTTTAAAAAATCACTGATTATTATTCTTGCTTTTTCATTTATATGCCTTGCTCTCACGGGCTGCGGCCCGCTCAACGGCAAAACGGAAACGGCAACGGCTTCTCAAAGTGAAAAAAGCGCTCCGGCGGATGAAAGCTCCGCCGCGGCAATAACGCTCAACGGCTCCTCGGCGTCAATATCGGGCAGCGGGGCAACTTATGAAAACGGGAATGTAATCATCGGCAGCGGCGGAACCTACTCGATAAGCGGCGAACTGACAGACGGTAAAATCACGGTTGACGCCGGAGATGAAAATGTAACACTTGTTCTTGACGGTGTAAAAATCACCTCTGCAGATTCATCTGCGATAAACATTGTCAAAGCCGGGGCGGTGACCCTTGATATTAAAGACGGCACCGAAAACGAACTTGCCGACGCAGCAAAATATGATTTCGGCAACGGTTATTCAGACGAAAGTCAGGAGGAGCCCAATGCCTGTGTATTCTCAAAATCCGATTTAACCGTAACAGGTACAGGCAAGTTAAGCGTTACGGGCAATTACTCCAACGGAATAAAAAGCAAAGACCTGCTTACACTTGAAAGCGCGAACATCAGCGTCAACTGCGTAAACAACGCTCTGACAGGCAATGACGGTGTTGTTGTAAACGGCGGTGTGATTGACATTACCGCGAAAGGCGACGGCATTCACTCAAACGGCAGCATTGAAATCGATTCGGGCACTCTGACCATCAAAGCGGATGACGACGGCATTCACGCCGACAACAGCGTAACGGTAAACGGCGGTGTGATTGACATTGACTGCCACGAGGGAATTGAAGGCACAACGGTAACGGTAAACGACGGCACAATAACAATCAGCGCGTCGGATGACGGCATTAACGCCGCGCAAAAAACAGACGGCGTTACGCCTTCGGTTGAAATCAACGGCGGCGAAATAACAATTACAATGGGTGCGGGGGATACCGACGCGATTGACTCCAACGGCAATATAGTTATAAACGGCGGCAAAATCACAATAACCGGGCAGTCGGGCTTTGATTATGAGGGAAAAGCCGAGCTTAACGGCGGCGAGGTTTACCTGAACGGGCAGCAGATAACCGAAATAACAAATCAGTTTGCCGGAGGTATGGGCGGCTTCGGAAATATGCCGGGAGGAGGCGGCAATTTCGGCGGAAGAGGTGAACGCGGAGGTTTCCCGGGAGGAGTTCCCGGAGAAGGCTTTGACCCGGGCGCTGCAACGGCTCCGGAACAGGAAAGCACTGTTGCCTGATGCCCGGCCCGATATAAATATTTTGAAATGAAAGGATGTTAAAAATGAAAAACAGGGCAATAACAATTCTGTCTGTATTAACAGCTTTGCTGTTGATTGTGCCGGGCTTCAAAACCGCCGCCTCGGCGGATGAAACGGGCACGGTTATTGAATTTGCCGATTCGTCTGTTACCGTTTCGGGTGACGCGGCAGGCGTTAAGGTCAGCGGAACCGATGTTAAAATCAACGCCTCCGGCACCTATACTCTTACAGGCTCGTGCTCTTCGGGTACTGTGGTTGTAAAAAAGAGCGTAACAGGGGTAACTCTTGTGCTCGACGGGCTTAATCTTGCCGCATCCGCCACGGCTCCGATTACCTGCAACAAAGGCAGCGGTGTAACGATAATTGCCAAAGAGGGTACGGTAAGCACACTTGCCGACGACAAATACAACAACGATGATATTTATACGGATGAAACAGTTTATCCCGATATAGAAAACGCTGTTATCAAATGCAAAGACGGCTCAAATGTAACCGTTTGCGGCACGGGAACAATCAATATCAACGCTTACGGCAAAAACGGCATAAAAGGCGGATATGACCTTTATGAGGAGGATGAAAACGGCAACGCGACAAGCACGCTTTTGTCAACGGCTTCACTTACAGTAAAGGAGGTTACCCTGAATATCAGTGCGACGGTGAATGACGCGATTAAATCGGATAAAGAGCTGAATATTCTTTCTGGCAACATTACTGTCAGCGCGGCGGATGACGGCATAAAATCGGATTATGTTCTTAACATCGGAGCGCCGGGCACGGCAGGTCCGACTGTAAACATTACCGGCAGCAATGAGGGCATTGAGGCGGCAACCCTTAATGTTTATTCGGGCAATGTAACGGTGAACGCGTCGGATGACGGCATAAACGCGGCAAACAGCGACCTTTCGGGATATTCATTTTCCTACAATCAGTACGGCGGATATGTTTATGTCAACTGCTCAAACGGTGACGGCATTGACTCAAACGGAACAATCAATCTCAGCGGCGGCACGGTTGAAGTGTATTCACCGTCACAGGGCGACGGAGACCCTCTTGACGCGGACGGAGAAATAACATTCGGAGGGGCGACCGTTCTCGCTGTGGGGCATAACGCCATGCGGCAGCGATACACGGCATCGACGCCTTATGTAACATTCGGAAGCACGGGCACGGGAGGCTTCGGAGGCTTTGGCGGCCCGGGCAGAAACACCGCTTCACAGGGCAGCGCGGCAGACGCGTTCGGCGGCGGCTCAGCCCTTGTTAAAGCAGGGAGCGTGATAGCGATAAAGGATTCCTCCGGCGGCACTCTTTACAGCGCGACGGCTGTCAGAGACGCGGACTTTGTTCTTTTCGCGAGCGAGTCGCTGACAAACGGCTCATCTTATAAACTGTACTCAAACGGGTCTTCCGTTGCAACGGCAAGCGCGGGCGCATCCTCATCAGGCACGGCTCAGCCGGGCGTTCCCGAAGGGGAGCAGGGTGAGGAAGGCGTATCACCTGTATTCGCATTTTTCCGGGGCGTTATCAATTGGTTTATGAGAGTAATACAGATAATCAAATCATTTTTTTCGGGGCTGACAGCGGCTTAACCCGAAAAAACATATCAAAACCGGGCTCAACCCAGCGCTGAGCCCGGCGATTTTTATATAAAAGCAAAACGGAGCCTGCGACAGCGCCGATTGAGTAAAAACAGTTGAATTTAAAGATAAATGTATGGTATTATATTTATATAAACAATAACGCGATAACGGCAGACTGTGTAACGGTTAAGAGGTTTTATAAGAATGTCAGCAAAGCTTCTCAGCAAATCGGCTATGAGAATAATGGAGGCAAAGGGCAGGGCAAGCCTGCGCCGCATGGAAAAATCCTCCCGCAATCCCGAGGCGGAAAATCTTCGCCTGCTGAAAAAAATAATAAGAAAAAACAGGAATACCGAATACGGCAGACTTCACGGTTTCAGCAATATCAAATCTCCCGAAGATTTCAAAAAGAATGTGCCTGTTTCGGGTTATGAGGATTACGCCGGTTATATTGAGCGAATAAAGAACGGAGAGAAAAACATTCTTGTTTCGTCAAAAATTCTCGGCTTTTCAAGAACATCCGGTTCATCCGGTGTTCCCAAATACATACCCGCCACCGCCGCCTCTCTTAAAGCCTATGTAAGATACACCTGGACGAGGGCGCTCGCTCTCGGGGCGCAACAGCTCAAAACGCGGGGCGAAAAATACAGACCGGGCAGGGGGATTTTTCTCTCCCCCGCCACAAATGAGTGCCTGCCCAACGGTATGCTGTGCAGCAATATAGCCGAAATAGGGGCAAGGCAGTACGGGCTTTTTTACCCGTTTATTCTTACCGTTCCCGGCAAAAATCTTTTTGATGTTCACGACGGCGATTATGTTTACAACATTTACCGCTTCGCTTTGCAGGATGAAGACGCCTCATTCATATTTTCGGTGTTTTTCAGCATAAATGTCAGCCAGACGGCTTACCTGAAAAACAACTGGCGCTTAATTGTTGATGATATTGAAAAAGGCACAATAGACAAAAGCGTTAAAATAAAGCCGGAGCTTCGTGAGTATCTTATAAAGAGGTTAAAGCCCATGCCCGAAAGGGCGCGTTACCTGAGAGAACAGTTTGAAAAGGGCTTTGATGAAACGCTTTTTAAAAGGATATGGCCGAATATGACGGTGATAAGCTCAATAGGCAACGCGTCTTTCAAGCCATCCGCGGAATATATACGCTCGCTCGCGAAGGGTATTGCGCTCGATTTTTCAATCTACGGCGCGTCGGAGGCTCTTGTCGCCGCCTGCTATGAGCTTGAAAACACCGATATGCAGCTGCTCACCGACAGCTGTTATTATGAGTTTATCCGTTACGGCGACGAAAGCGGAAAAACCCTCGGAGTCGGTGAGCTCGCAAAGGGCGAAAAGTATGAGATACTCATAACAAATCAGGCGGGGCTTTACAGATACCGCCTGAAAGATGTGGTTGAGGTAAGAGGCTTCCGCAACAGCTGCCCGCTG
>ONON01000066.1 GCA_900319455.1 uncultured Eubacteriales bacterium | reverse complement strand
TTTGACTGGTTTGTCAGGCCGGAGAATTTTCTCAAAGTGCTTGAAGGCAATTATGACAACCGCGAAAAGAAAGATGAAGCGGCGAAAACACCGCCCCGTGAGCCCTGCGGGAAAGCGGAAAAAAGCGCGAGTTATGACATAGAAGCCTTCAACCGCCTGTCGCTTGCCGACAGCCTTGTGTATGTTAAAAGAAAAGACCGGCAGACGGCGCTCAACACGCAATCTGCCGGATAACACCGCCGCCGGCGGCGGTATATTAAGCTTTTATTCGCTTTCCTCTTCTTCTGACACGGCGGTAATATCTTTGATAATAACCTGATCGCCTGTAAGAAGATAGGTTTCATCGCTCCCGCAATGCGGGCATTTTTTGCCGTATTCGGTTGTGCGGTAGGTTTCGCCGCACGCCTGACAGTAGGTTCTGCCCTCAATAATAATCATTTCAAGCTGAGCGTCACCCAGAAAGCGGGTTCGCTTTTTAGCCCAGTTGAAGGCGTCAAGAAAAAGCTCCGGAACAACGGTACTGACCTCCCCTATTTCCATTGTTACTCCGACAACCTTTTGAACTCCGTTGTCGGCGGCTGCTTTTTCAACCTGCCTAACGGCATTCATAACAATACCGAGTTCGTGCATCGCCTCAGCCCTTTTGCGCCTTTTTCCACTCTTTGCGTTTCTGACGCATAATCTTCGCCTCTTCCGAGCCGGAGTTCGCAATAATCCTGCCGAGACGGGCAATCTCATATTTCATAAGCCCCGTTACCTTATCCTCGGCTACGCGCATATCGGAGCATTTGGGATGGTCTCTGACAAGGTGGATGGCGTCAAACTGACACTTTGTTGTGCACAGTCCGCAGCCGATGCAAAGGTTCGGGTCAACATAAGAAGCGCCGCAGGAAAGGCACCTTGCCGTTTCGGTTTTAACCTGCTCCTCGGTAAGGGTGAGGTGAAGGTCTTTGTAGGACATCTTATGATCTTCGGAGCTGTCCATCCCCGCTTCCTGCCTGCCCGATTTGTCATAATCGGGGAAGGTTATGTCGTCTTTGTCAAGCGGAGTGTAGGCGCGCCTGTTTCTGCCTATGGTCATATCCGCCTTGGGCCTTACAAAACGGTGAAGGCTTTCCGCCGCCTCGTGACCCGCCGCTATTGCGTCAATAACGAATTTGGGGCCTGTGTAAACATCGCCGCCCACAAAAATGTCATCCTGCGCGGTCTGATATGTGAATTTGTCTGCCACGGGGTAATTGCCGTGCCAGAACTCAACCTTTGAGCCGTCAAGGAGTTTGCCCCACTCGATTGTCTGACCGATGGCGAAAATTATCTTTTCCGCCTTGACTTCAACGGTTTCGTTCTCATCATATTCGGGGGCGAATTTACCATCCGCGTTGTAAACCGAAACGCAGCGTTTGAAAACAATACCGGTAACTTTGCCCGAGTCATCGGTGAGCACCTCTTTGGGACCCCAGCTGTTGCAGATTTCTATATTCTCTTCAAGAGTTTCCTCAATTTCCTGCTTTGTGGCGGGCATTATATCGCGGGATTCAAGCGAGAACATTTTAACGCTCGCTGCACCCAGACGGTGAGCGTTGCGCGCGCAGTCAACAGCGACATTGCCGCCGCCCACAACAACCACGTTGCCGGTGAAGTTTTCGCGCTTCTCATAGCTTTTGCGCAGGTATGAAACGGCAATATCCGTGCCCTCGGCAGTGTCGTTTGCAACACCCGGGCGTCTGCCGCCCTGGCAGCCTATCGCTATATAAAAAGCCTTGTAGCCCTGTTCGCGCAGTTCATCAAGCGTTACATCCTCGCCCACATTTACGCCGCATTTGATTTCAACGCCGAGCTTGCGCAGAACATCTATTTCGGCTTCAATAACATCCTTCTCAAGCTTGTAGCTCGGAATGCCGTATGTGAGCATACCGCCGGGAGTGGGGTTCTTTTCAAACACGGTGGGGGTGTAACCCATCTCGGCGAGATAGTAAGCAGCGGAAAGGCCCGCGGGGCCGCCGCCGATTATCGCGATTTTGTCATCCCATTTGCCGTAAACGGACTGAACAATCTTTTCGGGAACATAACGGTCCTCACTGTTGAGTTCAAGATCCGCCACAAACTTTTTGACCGCGTCTATTGACACGGGAGCGTCAACAAGGCCCCTTGTGCAGGCGTCTTCACAGCGTTTGTTGCAAACCCTGCCGCAAACGGAGGGGAAGGGATTTTCGGTTTTAATCATAGCGAGCGCTTCGCGGTATTTGCCGTCGCGCGCAAGCTTTAAGTATGCCTGAATGGGCACATGAGCGGGGCATGCCGCTTTACACGGCGCGCTGCCCTGAGAATAGGTGTTTGACATAACCTTGGTGTCGCGGTAGTTCTCATCCCACGCGTATTCGCCCCAGCGCACCTTGTCGGGCAGAATGGCGTGCTTGTATTCAACCGCGGAGCCGTCTTTTTTGCACAGCTTCTGGCCGAGCTTGACCGCGCCCGCCGGGCAGATTTCAACGCATTTGCCGCAGGCAACGCATTTTTCTTTATCCACCTTTGAGGTATAGGCGCTTCTTGAAAGGTAGGGAGTGTTGAAAAGCATTGACGTTCTCAGCGCGTTGCAGATGCGCACATTGCAGTTGCAGATGTCAAAAATCTTGTTTTCGCCGTCAATGTTTGTTATCTGATGAACATAGCCGTTCTTTTCGGCAAGCTCAAAAATCTCAAGCGCGCGTTCTTTTGTGATGTAGTGCGCGCGGTGTGTTTCAACGGCGTAATCCGCCATATCACCGAGCTGAACGCACCAGTCGTTGCAGTCATCCGTGCAGCCTTCGTCAAGCATGGCTCTCGATGCCCTGCATGAGCAGATACCGGCGGCGATGTGACCGTCATATTTCTCAAGCCAGTAGGAGATTTTCTCAAGGGTTATCGCCTCCTGCTGAGCGTTTATCGCCTGCTCAACGGGGATAACGTGCATACCTATGCCCATGCCGCCCGGCGCCACCATATGCGTTATGCCTGCCAGGGGGATGTAGGTCATACGCTCAAAAAAGCTTGTTACCGCGGGGTTTTTCTCAATGCGGTCAAGGGAGGAGTTGAAAAGCTCCGCCGAGCCCGGCACAAAGAACGGCAGCCTGTATCGTTTGATTTTGGGCGCGTCTTTTATGGGGTGGTCATCTTTGAGATTATGGGTGTAATTGTCGCCGTAATCATATTCAATAATGCCGATAACGGACATCTGCTCATATATCTCTTCAATGTGTTTCGGGTCAACGCCTTTGTGAAGCTTGATGAGGTCGTCAAGCGTGTAGTGTTTGCGCAGTTTCATCTTGTTGCAAAGGTCAACCATTTCGGGCGTGAGAACCTCGCGCAAGCCCCAGTATTCGGGGTCGTCGGCTGTAACTCCGCCTATTTTGTGAACCACGACATCGGTGATTTTTTTGCCGAGTTTCACATAATTTTTCTGAACGTCTTTTTCGTTCTGATATTTGCTTATTACCGCTTTGCTTTGTTCAAGCATAAGTTCACCTCTCGGATAGTTTCTGTCTGAACCAGTTTACAAGTTCAGCCGTATTTTCGCCGGTTTTGGCGGAAACGGGAATAACCGCGGCGCCGGCGTTTCTTGCCCTGATGTATTTTTTACACTCATCCATATCAAAATCAAAATAAGGCAGAGTGTCTGTTTTGCTTATTACCGCGAGTTCGCATTTTTCAAAAACAAGCGGGTATTTAAGCGGCTTGTCATTGCCCTCCGGCACCGACAGAATAACCATATTCACAGTTGCCCCCGTGTCATACTCCGCCGGGCACACAAGGTTGCCCACATTTTCGAGAAATATGAGGTCGAGCCCGTCGCCGAGCGCCGAGAGCCCCTGCCGGGTCATTCCCGCGTCAAGGTGGCACATACCGCCCGTGTGAAGCTGAACGGAGCGCACACCCGTTTTTTCGGCAACCGTAACCGCGTCTTTGTCGGAGTCTATATCCGCCTGCATAACGCCTATATCAAAAGACTGTTTGAGAGCGTTGATAAGGGCGACCAGAAGCGTTGTTTTGCCGCTGCCGGGCGATGACATAACATTGACAAGGCAGATGTGATTTTTTCGCAGTTCGGCGCGCAGAAGCTCCGCCTGCTCATCGTTGTTTTCAAAAACGCTTTTGGATAAAAGTATTGTTTTGACTTTTTGCATTACGATTAAAAGAATCTGCCGATAATATCTTTGCTCGCGGCGCAGGTGTCTTCCATATCGCCGAAGGAGATTATCTCACCGGCGTAGTAGGTGTTGAGCGTGCCCTGCAGCTCCTCAAGCTTGTCATACCAGCCGTCGGCGTAATCCTTCGGTGAAACGTGCGGGCAGTAGTAAACCTCCTGAGCATAGAGCTTTTCTTTGATGGGGAAGCCTACTTTCTTCATATCCTCATCCATTGTTTTCATTACGGTGTCATAATCAACATCGGGTGTGCCGGTGTGGTTTGCAAGGGCGTAAACGGTAGCCGGGCAGTCTCTGTCAAGGTGCTGCCATCTGTTGTAGTAAACCATTGCGTGGCCGAGCCTTTCGGGAACCATATTGTCAACCATATAGCCGGAGATGTTGGGGCTCTTGCCGGGCTCGAAGGTGGCTATGTAATCGCAGTATCTTTCGTGAATAATCTTGCCGAAAAGCTCTTTCTCTTTTTCGGTGGCATCTGAGTAATTCACAAAGTAATCGAGAGGAGTGGTGATTATGAGCTTGTCAAAGGTTTCGGTGCTTTCTTCGCCGTTCTTTCTGACGGTAACGTTTACCTTGCCGTCGGGGCGCTCAACTTTTACAACCTCCGTTTCAAGCACTGCGGGGTGCATAAGCTTTCTGTTAACGCTCTCATAAATCTCCTGAGTGCCGTCCTGCCAGGTCCACAGCTTCATATTAACAAACTCAAGCGCCGTGGTAACATCAAGATATTTCATAACAAGAGCGGCGGGGATTTCATCAAAGAAGCCGTAGCCGAATGAGGTGAAGGGAGCTATCCATATTCTCTGAACCTCCTCAACGCCGTTTATCTTGCAGAACTCCGAGAAGGGCAGAGCAAGATCCTTGAGGTTGGGGTTTGTGCCTTTAATGTAGTTGGGGAAGGAATTCTCTTTTGTGGCTCCGCAGTAGCCGTCAACGCCCTTTGAAATGCCGTAGTATTCGCCCTTCGCGACGCCCAGATGGCCGTAGCAGTCATAGCCTGCGTATTTTGTCTGCATAAGCTCGTTGAGCTTTTTCATCTGCTTTTTGAGCTTTAAGAGCTTGAGGGTTTTGCCGATGGAGAAATTGACCTTGGGCTCAAACGGATGGTCAACCGTTCCGTCAAGGTTGCGGAATTCTCTTCTCATATTGGGCTCGCCGTGCTTGAAATCGGGGCCTTTGTGGTAATAGCCGCCGAATTCTTCCATTTCGCTTACCGCGTGGTAGGTGATTGCACCCATAATGGCGCCTGTTTCAAAGCTTCTCTCTTCTTCTTTGCCGTTGTGTTTGACTTTGATTTTGGGTGACCAGCATTTGCCGCCGACTTTGTTAAGTTTTTCATATATCACATAGTTTGTGTAACCTTTTTTTTCAAGGTACATTGCGCATGAAAGCCCTGCGGGACCTCCGCCGATGATACAGATTTTTTCGTTTGTGTCTGCCATAAGAATACTCTCCTGTCTATTTTTAATCCTTTCGGATTTTTTTAACTGCCTGTTCGCGTATGTATTGCGCCAGTTCCTCAACGCCCGCGCCGTCTTTCGCGCAGGTGAAAAATATTTTTGCGTTTTTGTTGCGTTTTTTTATGTTGCCGACAGCGGTGTCGCCGTTGAAATCAAAAACAGGGGCAACATCAAGCTTTGTGACCGCGACGGCGTTTGCCACCTCAAACATAAGAGGATATTTCAGGGGCTTGTCGTCGCCCTCCGGCACGCTTAAAAGCACAAGGTTCATATCGGCGCCCGTGTCAAACTCGGCGGGGCACACAAGGTTGCCTATGTTTTCGAGAAAGATTAAATCAAGCCCGTCTGTTCCGAGCGCCTCAAGCGCTTCAAGAGACATCTGGCAGGTTATGTGGCAGGCGCCGCCCGTGTGCATCTGAATAACCCTTACGCCCGTTTCGCGCTCTATTGCCAAAGCGTCTTTGTCGGAGTCTATATCCGCCTCTATAACGCCGGTGCGGAACTCCGCGGAAAGCAGAGGGATGAGCTTTGAAAGCAGAGTTGTTTTGCCCGCCCCGGGCGACGACATCAGATTGATGTAGAACACGCCTTTGCCCTCGAGCAGGGAGCGGACATCCTTCGCTTTCTCATTGTTTCGTGAAATAATATCTTCTTTAATCAAATAAGTTTCCATAAGTTTCATTATATGAAAAGTGAGAGTAAAAGTCAACAATATGCCCGTAAAAAATGCAGTTTTCGGCTTTTTGCGCAAAAAGAAAAACCGCCTTCAATCAGAGTTCTGCCGGCCGCCCGCGGCGCTGTACTTTTTTCAACCGCTGTGTTATACTTTAAAAAACGATGGCTGAGCCTGAAAATCGGAGATGACTGTATGTACCGTATAACAAGCTTCTTTCTTGTGCTCATCACGGCTTTGGGCTGCTTATTCAACGGCTATAATCCCGGCACAACGGCAAAAACCGTAACAGATTACGCGGCGGTGGAAAGAGATATGGAGAAATACAAAGGAATTTACTCACGGGCGGGCGACTGCGGCGGAGTTCCCACACTGTTTATAAACGGCGAGCCATTCCCCTCGGCGGCGTATATGACATACCTTGAGGAATACAACCGCTATGAGGATTTTGCCGGAGCGGGTTACCGCCTTTTTTCGGTGCCTGTTCTTTTTGCCGGCAGGTGGATAAGCAGCACCGAGGTTTACAAACCGTTTCACGCGGGAATATTCGACAAAAAACCGGAGCCGGATTTTTCAACCCTTGACGCTTCAATAAACAGAATACTCGCCGCCTGCCCCGATGCGTATATTTTCCCCCGTGTCAATGTCTCCATGCCCTTGTGGTGGATTGAGGAAAACCCCGAATGCACCGACGGCACAGGCAAAAGGGAGCTGCTGTTCAGCGAAAAATTCCGTGAAACGGCTGCCGGTATGCTCAAAGCGGTTATTGAGCACATAAACGGCAGCGACTACGCAGCACACATTGCGGGTTATCAGCTTGCGGGCGGAAACACCGAGGAATGGTTCCATTTTGATTTGAACGCGGGCTGCTGCAAAAACGCCGAGAGTATATTCAACGGATGGCTCGAAAAAAATTACCCGGGCAGCGGCTTTTCCGGTCTGCCCGACCTCTCCCTTCTCAAAGGCAAAGGGCCGTACCATAAAAATGAACATCTTGCGCGCTACCTTGAATTCGCGAACAGCTCCGTCGCTCAGACCGTATGTTATTTATGCACCGTTGCCAAACGCGAAACGGGCGGCAATGTGGTTGCGGGCGCTTTTTACGGCTACAGCCTTGAGGTCAGCTCCCCTCTTTACGGCACGCACGCCCTTAAAACCGTTCTCGAGTGCGATAATGTTGATTTTATCTGTTCGCCCAATTCATATTACGGCATAAGGGATTTAAGCACCGACTGGACCGAGATGTACCCTGCCGCCTCCGTTCGCCTGCACGGCAAAATATGTATGCAGGAGTGCGACATAAGAACGCACCTGACAAAACTGCTCTCGGAGTGCGCCCCCGAGTATGATAAAGGCAAAAATATGACCGCCGAAATCTGGCACCCTTTAAAAAACAGTGAGCAGTCGGTTGCCGCAATACGCAAATCCTTCAGCCGTCAGCTCATAAACGGCAACGGCTTCTGGTGGTTTGATATGTGGGGCGGCTGGTACTCCGACCCCGTAATTCTTGCCGACATGAAGAAGTTCGGCGAAATTTATGCTTCATCCCTCAAAAAAGAAAACAGGGGGAGCGTCGCTGAGGTTGCTGTTTTTGCCGATGAGAGCGCTTACGGATATATGACCGAATGCGGCCTGCGCAACACCGCTTTTGACAGGCGGCGCGAACTTGGCTGTATGGGCACGCCTTATGATTATTATGATGTGAGCGATTTCGCCCGGGTTTACGGCAGATATAAGGCGATAATTTTCTTATCCGACCTCAAAACGCTGGCGCTTGAAGAAGCCCTTGCCCTGTGCAGAAAAAACAACATAAGATACATTTCTACCTCCGCTCTCAAAACCGAGTATTCGGCAAACGAGCTTCGAGCGTTCTGCAAATCGCGCGGTGTTCACATTTATTGCGAAACAGACGATATTGTTTATATAAACGCGAATTACGCCGCCATTCACTCAACGGGCGCGGGCACAAAAAAAATACGCTTTGCCTCGCGGTGTTCATACAAAGAGCTTCTCGTTGAAAACGGCATTGAGGCAACGGGTGACGCCCTGACGGTGAGGATGAATGCGAATGAGACAAGGCTGTTTGAAATCACAAAGCTTTAAAACGGCTGAAAGCCGCGGCGCAGGAAAAATCCTCGAACCGCTCCCCTGCCGTGCCCGGTTTTCGGCTTGTGTAAACCGTCTCAAATTATTTCTTGATTTTGTGCCGTGTTATATGATATAATGAAATGAAATGCTTTATATTTATCAGGGGGAAAAGAGATGAAAGTTTTACAGCGCGTTCTGACAGTGTTCCTCTGCGCACTGATTATTGTTTTGCCGGTTGTCGGCTCCGCGGGAGAATTCGCTCCCGCCGCGATTGAAAATTCTTCCGGTAACGAGGGCGGCGAAGCCTCCTTGCAGGATGAGCGGGAGCAGCCCGAAAAACCCGCCCCGCAGCTGATTTTGTCGGATTCCCGGCATTCACTTTCAACGGGCTCCGAAATGCGGATAAAAGCCGAAGCCGTGAATTTTGAAACGGCGGATGTAAACATTTCGTGGTCATCCGACAATCCCGGAGTGGCAAGCGTCAGCTCCGGCGGCGTTGTGAGCGCCAAAGCGAAAGGCAAAGCTGAAATCACAGCCGTTGCCTCCGACGGCGAAACATCCGTTTCCGCCTCCTGCACGGTCACGGTCACCTCAAGGCGCAGCCTGTTTCACTATCTTCTTATGATAGGCTACCGCTACAGCAAGATGGGCGATTATTATTACTCCGACAACAACTATGCCTGGCAAAAGCCCTTCGGCTTTGTTCGCCTTTATGACACGGCGTCTCAGCTTATCGGTTACCAATATGACTTTACCCGTATGGTTTTCACCTACGGCAACAAAGACTGGCTCGTGGAATTCTGGAAGGGTCAGTACGCCCCGTTCCAGTACGGCGGTGAAATAGGCGTTTACACAAAATACGCTGTTGGCTTCGGCGACACGCCCGTTTCCGCTTACAACTGCCCCGCCAAAAGCGACTGGCTGAATATGGAAATGACGCTTTATCAGAAGCAGTCCGACGGCTCCGTGCGCCTCGTGTTCACCCGCGATTACACAAAATACTGGTGGTGCGACGGCTACAGAATAGGCAGAATAAACAAAACAAAACCGGCGACGGAACTTCAAATGGTAAGCCGCATAACCTTAAAGGATGAAAAAATGGCTCTCGCGTTTGCCGAAAGCATGCTTGACGCAGGCTTTAAGCAGGTTGACGGTCATGCTCAGCTTAAGGATGACACATTTTGCAGGGAAGGCAGCGATGTTTATTTCATCTGGCGCAATCTTACGGGTTCACAGCACTTTATTCCCGTTATGCTTGACATAGGAATTGACCCGGTGGGGGCGTTCCTTTCGGGCATCCGCTCACTCGCGGGCATATTTCTCGGCGGTCTCGGCGGCATTCTCGACATAGGCTGAACGCGTGACGGCGCGTTGACCGCTGTAAAAGAATAATAAAAAAAGAGCGTAAAAAACGCTGAGTTGTCAAAGTCAATTTCTTAAAGAAGTTGGCTTTGTTTTTTTGTGAAAATACCGCGGTGCCCTCTTTCCGGCAAGAAGCTCCGCTCCGGGCGGCCCGCTAAGCCTCCGAGCCGAAAACGCCGTATTGAAAAACAGCGCTCAGCCTCCGTATTGAAAACGCCGGTTTAAAGAATATTGCCGGGCTTCCGAATTGAAAACCAAAAACCCGCGGATTTCTCCGCGGGCAAAATGTATCAGCCGAAAAGCTTTTTGAGAACATAGCCTATGTTTTTGAAAACAATAATGAGGTTTTTGAAGAAATTGACCTTCCATCTGTCTGTGGTGTTGCAGTTTTCTTCCGTCATCGGGGAGGCTGTCTGGCTCTCCTCGTCAAACACCATATACTGCGGCCAGGTTTCACTGTCAAACACGGTGAAAGTGCCCTCGGCGTTAATCATCTCGCAAACAAGGGCGTTCATGCTGTCGGGGAAGGTCTTGTGACGCAGGTTTTTGACAAACCAGGTTGTGTCGGGGAACATACAGGTTGAGGCGTCAACCAGGCGGTCGGGCGAGATGTATTTCGCGGTGCCGTTCTTTTCGGCGTTTGCCATATAATCTTTGCCGAAAGGCTTATTGAAGGATTGAGCCGTTGTCGCGCCCTCACTCGCGAGTGAAAGGTCAACGGTGCTGTCGCAGACCATTTCGGTGTTTTTAACAACCGGGAACACGGCAAAACCGTATTTTTCAATGTTGTAGATGTTTATTCCGTCGTCGGCGCACTGTTTAAGAATCTGCTCCGATTTGAGGGCGACATTGTTGTGGTAGTTGTCAAGCTTTTCAATAAGGCCGGACCATTCGCTCTCCACACCGCCGAAAACAAGCTTTTTAGCGGAGTCGTAGCAGCTGTCCTCAACCATTGCCCAGTAGCCGGGCATTGTGCCGTAGGAATCCCTGAGAATGCGGGGCACAACATTGTCGCACACTATTTTGTAAACGCGGTTTACCTCATTGAGCGCAAGCTTTACGCCGCCCACCGCGTTGTAGGTGTGAAGAAACGCCCTTATAAACTCGGTAATCTGCTCATCGTTTATATATTTGTTAATATCGTAATCGTCAACAAAGCGCACGGTGCCGTTATTGTCAACATAAACATCGCCGTTGAAAAGGTGTGAAATCTCAATGCAGCCCTCAAGAGCGCTCGCGTAGAGAACAATATCCGAAAAGCGGTCGTTGCCGTATTTGTCAATATACGCTAAAATCTCGTTGGCGCCCAGGCATCTGCCGAGAACGGCTACCTTTTCGTGCCCCGTCAGCTCGCACACCGCTTCAATGTACTCGTTGAGTTCATCAGCTACCTCATAAGGGTCAAGACGGAAATCGTAGGTGAAAGCGAATTTGTCAACGGGATATTTGCCGTTTACCGTTGTTTTTGTAAGGGTTTTGTGCCAATCCGAAATAACGGTGCTGCCGTTTGCCGCCTCGCCGTTACTGTCAAGCTTGAAATCCGCGAAAATCGGTTTGAGGTCTTCATAAAGGGCGTCGCAGAACCAGTCATAATTGTTGGTGTAGTAGCATTTTATGAAGTTTTTGATTTTATCAGCCGTGAGCAGGCTTCTGACAAACCCGTTGGGAACGGTGAGCGGATAGACCTTATCCCATTTACCGTCCGCCTGCTTTATGCCCAGGTCAAGACCCTGACCCCGGATGTAAATCATCGGCACATCTGTAAGGTGAGCCGTGTCAAGCGAAAAAACCGCGGGGGCCGCAACGCCGAGCAAAAGCGCAAGGCAAAGCAGAGCGCTGACAATTTTAAGTGATAATTTTCTCATTTTCACAATCGCCTCTTTTCATCATTTTTTTTGATAATAAAGGATAAATTATTTTCCAAATTCTAAAATAGTATAGTATAAACAAGGTGGTTTATAATTCCAAAACAGAACATTATCTTTTTTAATAAATATTTAACTTTTGAAATTTAACCGTGAAAAGCGCGTGAAAAAGGCTCCGCTGCAACACGGAGCCGTGATATAAGCTTGTGATTTAAACGCCGGAATAAGCCGAAAAACCGCCGTCTATCGGCAGAATAACGCCCGTTACAAAGGCGGAGTATTTCTCATCGCAGAAGAAAATGAGAGCGCCGGTGAGATCGGCGGGAACGCCGAACCTGCCCATCGGGGTTTGCGAGATGATTTTATTTGAACGGGGTGTGAGCGAGCCGTCCTCATTGAAAAGCAGGGTTTTGTTCTGGTTGGTGGCAAAAAAGCCGGGGGCTATGGCGTTTACTCTGATGCCGGCTTTCGCGAAATGAACCGCCAGCCACTGTGTGAAGTTGGAAACGCCGGCCTTCGCCGCCGAGTAAGCGGGAATTTTGGTAAGGGGCGTAAAGGCGTTCATTGACGAGATGTTGAGAATGCTCACATTTTCACGCCCCACCATATCCTTGGCGAAGCACTGGGTTGTGAGCAGAGTGCCTAAAATGTTGAGGTTGAAAACAAACTGCACGCCCGACGCGTCAAGGTCAAAAAAGGTTTTAACATCCTGCGCCCTGTTTTCAAGGTCGCCGTCTTCATAATATTCCTTTGAGGTTGTGCCTTTGGGGTTGTTGCCGCCCGCTCCGTTTATGAGAATGTCGCATTTGCCGAAAACGGAGTTAATTTTTTGCCTTGCGGCTTCAAGGCTTTCAGGCTCAAGAACATTGCAGCCCACAGCCAGCGCCTCGCCGCCGCCGGCTTTTATTTCATCCGCTACCGCCTGCGCCGCCTCTTCTTTGAGGTCAAGTATCGCGACTTTTACGCCCAGAGCGGCAAGGTCTTTGGCAAAGCCGCCGCACAGCACGCCGCCGCCGCCTGTTATGACCGCCGTTCTGCCTTTTAAATTTTCGTGGCTCATATATTATTCCTCCGTATTGTCAATCTCCACACGGGCGCCGAGAGCCGATGAGCGGTAAGCCGCGAAAACAACCTTCGCTGCCTTGCCTCCGCTTTGAGCGTCCGTTTTAAACTTTCTGCCTGTTGCTATCGAGTCATAAAAATCGCTTATGAGCGAGGGATGACCCGAGCCCCAGTAATCTTTGCCGCCCGCCTCTTTTGATTTGAGCGGAATTTCATTTATGCCGCCGTCTTCCTCAATTCTGAAAAGCTTTTCGCCCTCGGTGCGCAAAATGCCTTTCTCAAACACAACCTCAATGAGCACGGGCGCGTTGCTGCCGTAGGCGAGTGTGCCGTAAAACACCGCCGTAACGCCGTTTTCAAGCTCCATCCGCAT